>CAZUXL010000003.1:34905-58921 GCA_964624355.1 uncultured Spirochaetales bacterium | reverse complement strand
GTATCTGTCCCTTTTTGGGTGTGAGCCGCAATGTCCAGACCTCCTTGGGAATGTCCGGAGCCGTTATCTTCGTCATGGTTCTGGCGACCACGGTGACTTACCTTTTACAGCAAGGAATGTACGCCCTATCCGGGGCCATTTGGGGACCTGAGAATCTAACCAATTTAGATTTTCTTCAGACAATTTTATTTATCTTGGTGATAGCCGCCCTAGTTCAAATGGTGGAGATTATTTTAAAAAAAGTAGCCCCCCCGCTCTATCAGGCACTGGGAATTTTTCTTCCCTTGATTACAACGAACTGTGCAGTTTTGGGTATTGCCCTTTTAACCATAAAGAAAGGGTACAACTTAGTAGAGGGAGTTACCTATGCCGCCGCTATCGCCATCGGCTTTGGATTAGCCCTGGTGGTCTTCGCAGGAATACGGGAACAGCTGGAACTGGCAGACATTCCCAAACCCCTCCGGGGAGCTCCCATCAGTCTTATCACCGCCGGATTATTAAGCCTGGCCTTTTTTGGATTTAGCGGAATGGTTAAAATTTGAGTTGACATAAAATTAATTTTGGGTTAATTTATTTCTGCTTCCGCGCCTGTCGTATAATGGCTATTACCTCAGCCTTCCAAGCTGAAGACGTCGGTTCGATTCCGATCAGGCGCTATTTTAAATCCGAGCGAAATTAAGGATTTAAGTGACCACACATATTTCGCGCCTGTCGTATAATGGCTATTACCTCAGCCTTCCAAGCTGAAGACGTCGGTTCGATTCCGATCAGGCGCTAATTTTTTTACTTGACGCTGAATGACTCCCGGGTGACAATGAAAGCGGAGTCAAAAAGTTATGTTTTCAGGAAATAATATTAAGCTTTTATCCCTATCCTTAGATGCGCTCACAGAAGCCTGGATCATAGGGGATGAAAACGGAAAACTCATTCAATACAATTCTAAATCAACCCTACTTTTCCCAAAAATAACCCAAGAAAATATGGGTAAACCCGTGGCCAATTTATTGCCCGAAGTGGAGAATTATTTAAAAAGTTCCATACGGACCACCGAAGGATTTTTCTCCCTGATCGTGCAAGATAAATTGGAATATTTTGAAGTCCGCTCAGAAGTCATCAGGGATAAAAAGGGCAAGGTCATGGGGCAATATTGGATATTGGACAATAAAACCCGGGAATTTTTTTTAAAAGAGGAATTAAAAATATCCGTCTCAAAGGATCCTATGACGGAAATTTGGAATCGTCGTTACTGGATGTGTCAGGCGGAAAAAGAGTGGATACGGGCCGTAAGGTACGACAGACCCATGACATTAATTCTTGCTGAGGTGGATCATTTTTCTACGTTTATTGAAACCCAGGGTCCTGAAGCGGGGGATCAACTTTTACATTCCATAGCCTTGGATTTAGATCATGGATTAAGATCCACCGATCTACTGGGGAGGTATGGGAATGAAAAATTTATTATTTTATTACCAGAAACACCCCTGCACTTTGGTCTGCCCTTAGCACAGCGACTCCATGGTACTATCGGTCATAAAATACAAAGAATCCAAGAAAACGATTTTACCATTAGCTTGAGTGTAGGAGTGGCTGGAACAGAAAATGATCGGTCTGAAGATTTAAATAATTTAATAAATAGGGCTGAGTTAGCAATGGAGAAGGCTCAAAGTCTAGGCTTCAATCAAGTAATACAAGCCTTGGATTTAGCCCCCCTGGTTTGAAATCCAGGAGGGCTGGAAATTAGCCTTTTCGGACTTTGGAGAAATGTCTTTTCTGTTTTCCAATCACGAGGCTCTCGCCGTCATGACCATCCACAGTTTTTTCTTCGTCACCCCGGAGTCCTTTTATAATAACCTTGGTTCCCAGTGGAAAGGATTCTTTTACGGATTTTTCCAAGGCGGTCTGTGCCTCGTCCCGGGCTTTTACAGCTGCGTCAATATTCATTATTGCTCCTTAAAGTGTTTGAATCATTATATCATTTATTCTGAAAATCGAAGTAAAAAAACAGTGGATAATCACCCTTAAAAGAGGTTTTTTTATACTTTTAAACAAATTATTTTTAATTCGGCGTTAAAGTCCGTTCCTGAAGCTGGAAATAAGTCTAAAAATGTCCTCAACTCAGCCTTAGGTCCAGATTCAATATTTAAAATTAAAGAACCACCTTCCGTATGACCTACGGCTTTCAAAATTTCTTTTTTACCCATCGCTTTTGAGGAAATTTGCCATTCCCATAAACCAGGACTTTTTATTAGGGTGTGAGGGAGGTGCCGTTCAGTTAAATATTTAGAAAACCTCTGGGGTGCCTCGGGGAAAAACTCTTGGGGAAGTTTAATTTCCCATTGATTAGAAATATCCCTGGGAAAACCACCCGTCCAAGGACTTAAAATACCATTTTGGCACCATCTTTCAATTGCCTGAGTAGCTGTATTTCCTAATCGGAGAAAAAGACCTACCAAAGTCTGTCCTTGAATTTTTAATCCTTCGTAAGGTCCTTTGGGTTTTAGCCAAAGTAGTTCCTCCACTTTAATTAAATCTTTCCAGGCTTCCGGGGCGTCTTCCAATAATGCCCGGGTTAGAGCGGATTCTACCCAGGGTTGGCCAGCTCCCTGCCACTCTGGTGGTAAGATAAACTCAAAAATGAGAGGACGCAGGCGATGTTTTTCCCTTACTTGCTGCTCCAGCTCTCTCCTTAAAATAAGAGACGGACTCTTAACAAGGTGATTTTTTAAAAAGGATATTTGATCTTTGCTACAACTCCCGCACCCAAGACAATCCCGACCTAAACAAGTCTCGGGATTGTATTCCAGTGAGGATGTATTTAAAAAGGTTTTGGCTTCCTGATATCGTTTGTATAAAAAATTAAAAGAAACTGTGCCAGAGATAAACTCTAAAGGGTGTGGCCAGTCTGAGGGCTTTTCATCTTTGTTTTTTTGTATCCATTGGTTTTTGGTTAACCAAGTATCCAGGACGTGGCCAGCGCCCGGACTCAGATTTCGGTCATACCAAATGCCTGCTGCTGCACTGGCTTGTAGCAGTTGATGGAGTTCATACCCCCCTAAAGCCAAAACTTGGCTAAAGTCATATTCCGTGGCATCAAAAGCAAGACGGAAATCAAACCCTGCCTCCTCCACAACTTTTTTAGTCCCTTCTATCAGAGGCAGCCAATCTTTTTGTTCTAAGAATAGTTTATCAAAGGCTAAGGGGGTCCTGGGCATCCGAATCAATAGTCCGAAGGAAAACAGGATTTTTAATCCTGGGTTGGTATTTTGTTTCATCTCTTTCAGATGAGATAAAAAACATCCAAATTCCGAGAAATCCTGAGCGTTTTCATGTCCCGACAGGATATAAAATAATTTTATTTCTCTAATGGGGGAACGAAGAAGTTTATTTAATAACCGGCTTAGACCTAACTCTTCCAACCCCTTTTGGTAAAACATTCGCTGTCTGCGGGAAATGCCTTCAATTCCCAAAGTGAAACTTCGTTTATCCGAAGCGATTTCCGCCTCCAGTAATCCTGGAACATGATCAAGAATATCCAACCTTTGACTTAAAAAGTTTACCCCGAAAAAAATTTGGTTCAATTCAGACAATAAAAAACCAATGTCTTTGTGGGTATTAAAATTAAAACTATAAAGGTCAATATTGCGAGCCCCCGTTTTAATTTTAATATCTTTCGCAGCTTTTAAAATCTCATCCATGGTGACTTCGCGATAGGGTTTTCTGTCATAACCCTCGAAACAGAAGGAACAAAAATAGGGACATCCGTAAGAAATTTGCAATCTGGCGGTGGTAGCTTCCTCGGAGTTTAAAATGGGGTAAACAGTTAATAAGTCCTCACCCCGGGATTGGCAGAGGGCTTTGCTCACAATTTTTGGTTTTCCCGGAGTCCACAAACCGGGGATCTTTTCGGAAAGGAAATCTAACCGCTCTGTACGGGAAGTACCTTTGGATGAGTATACCAAATCAACCAAATTAGAAACCTGGCCCTCCCCTTCTCCAAAAAAAATACCATCCAAGAAACTGTCATACGCCCCATCACCCTGAGGAATTAAAAAACCCTGGGTGGCCAGGGCATTGGCACCTCCGAGAATAAATAAGGGATGGTTAAGCGAACGGTCACTGGACTTGAGTGGCACCCCAGAGGCCTTAAACAGAGGAAGGAGATTCAGCATTTCCAGGGTGTAGGCATTAGATAAGAATACCAGGTCAAAATCCCGCCAATCACGGTAGGAAAATGCCCCCAGCAGAAGCGGGATTCCTTCCTGTTTTAAAAGATCTCTGTCCTGTTTTACAGGTAAAAAAGAAAAATCCACGTAGGCTCCGAAGGCTAAGGCTTCCCGGGCAAGAAAACCGTGGGTCATGGAAAAAATCACATCACGAAAGGGGGAGAGCCTGACAACTAGAACTTTTACCGAGGAATCATCCCAGGAGGATTTGTTCCAGGTATCCCCCTGAAGGGGAAAATGATGATCTTTTTGCCGTAATTTAGGAATAATTTTAGAAAATTCTTTTGTATAGTTTGCCACAAAATCAGAGTGCCGGTTCCGGGGCGCTCAGGTCAAGGCCTCTCGCACAGCTGTTCAAAACTTAGGCCATGGAGGGCTGCGATTTCCCGGGCTTGAGACCGCCCCGAGGGGGGACCAAAAACAACTTTGAAGCTCCCCGGCTGGGCTACTAAACTGGCGATTTTACTTGGTCCAGGGGTTTCCTGATTCAACTCGTCCACTTCTCGGGCTAATTCGTGAAGATGGGTGGTAAATCCTACCCTAGCCCCCTTCACCCGAAAGGCTTTCATAAGATCGCAGGCGATGGCGTAACTTTCCATGGCGTTGGTCCCCGAAAGACTCTCGTTCATCAAGACAACTCCTCCCGGTTTTAACTCGGTAAAAATATGTTTAAGTCTGGCCACTTCCTCCCCAAAACTACCAGCCGATCTCCCGGTCTCCTCCTCTTTTTGAAAATGGGTACCTATACTTTTAGCTGGGGATACCCAGGCTTTTTCCGCAGGTAACGGCCAACCTAATTGGGCAAAAAACTGTGCCCAGCCTAAATTTTGTAAGTAAATGGTTTTACCCCCACTGTTGGGACCGGTGATCACATGAACTCGTCCCTCATCACCCCAGTCCATATTCTGTGGAACAACCTCTGAACCATGGGGACATTTCAGCCATAATGGGAGGTGGTACATCCCATCTACCTGGGTTTTATTCTCTTCCTGTGGAATTATACTGGGGAAAACTAAGGGTAGACCTTTTTCCTTCCAAGATTGGAGAAGGGACGCACTTCCCACCAGAAGGGTTATTTCCTGGGCCATATTTCTCCATCTTTCAATTTCCAAATGGGAAAATTTTGAAAGAGTTTTATCCATTTCCATGGCGGTTTTTTTTAAAATTTCTTCTAAATCACGAAACAGAGGGAGTGATTTAGGGTTTACTGCATAGCCAAATTCTTCAGGATCTTGAATTATTGTTTGATTGGCCACCTGGAGGGTTTTATAAGGAGGATGATGGAGGTCCCCTAAAGGCTGGTCGGAATTTTGAAAAAGCCTACCGAGAACTCCAGAACGTTTTCCTTGAAACCTCTCACTTTCTATGGTCAAAAGTACGGCGCCCACGGGCTCCAAAGCATGGTTTAAATTAATGCCAATACTCACCCCTTGTATTCCTTGAATTCCAGAACACAGAGTGGGTAAAACCTCCGCCAATTGGATAAAATCCTTACCTTGGGAGGTTAATTCCGCCAGTTTTTTTACTTCTTTCCAGGCACCAACACACTCTGCTTTATTACTTTCAAAAATTTTAAGTAAGCCTCGGACCACTTTAACCCACGTTTCCAGCTCCCCTAAACGACGGAGAACTTTTTTCAACGGAGGTAGGGAAGAGCTGGTCACACTTTCCTTGAGGTAAATCCAGTCCTGGGTCATTTTACCTAGTGATTTTAAAATTTCTGGGGAATCCAAAAGAAATTTCAGATTATTTTGTTTCCAAAGAATCACCTCAGAATCAGTTTCTAAAGTCTCCAGATATATTCTGATAAGGGAGGATGGGAGAGGAATGGTTTTCAATTGTGAAGCCAGAATTCCCAGCTCCAAATCCTTCCAAGTATCCTGGGAAAGGGTAAAAGAATGACCTTCATTCCCCGGTGGTGCAAAAAAAGAGATCATAAATTCCCTCCTGAAATAAGTAATTCCACTGCTTGTGTTAGATCTTGAATGATTCCTTCTTCGGTGGGTTTATACAAAAAACCCTGAGCCGCATAATCCGCCATTCCCATGGTAAACGCATTGACCCGAAAGGCCGCTTGTTCTAGCCGGTCTTGCGGCCAGAACTCCAGTCGAGGATCCCGTCTCAGGGCTTCTAACAGCCGGTCCCAAGAAATCCGTCCCCCGATTCCCCAGAAGTATTCTTTGATCGCTAAGGCCGCCCGGGGTTGTTTCCAGGAATACAAGACAAAGGTATTTAAAAGCGCCATCCAAGGGCGCCCTTGGGGCATTTTTTCAATTAATAATTCCAATTCTTGCAGTAATTCTGAATAAATCTCCATTTTCAAGTCTTCCATTCTTCCAAAGGCCTGAAAAATCGGAGTGGTGGAGATTCCCAAGTGGGCAGCGAGGGAACGGGCATTTAAAACTTCTATTCCCCTATTTTTCACCAAAAAAACGGCTTCTTGCAGAATATCATTTTTACTAAACAGGGCTTTCGGTGGCATAACACATGTTATATAACACTTGTTATTATATGTCAAGATTGTTCAAATGAATTTTGACCTCTCCGCGTTTATAATTTTATGATGGCAAAACTTGTTTTTTTACTGGAATTTCTAACTTTGAGTTCTCTTCTCTCCTGCTCTCTTCTAACCCCGGCGACTGTGGCGATTAATAAAACAATCCATCAGGTTCCTGTTTTGGAATCGGAGCCCCAGTCCTTAGTTTCAGGTCCGGATCACTTGGCAGCGGTGGGTGTGAACACCCCACAAACTGGAACCTTAGTTATTTTTCTTCCCGGCACAGGAAGCTCCCCAGGATCCGCATCCCTTTTGCTCAGGGCTGTATTGGATCTGGGGCATCATGTGATTAGTCTCTCCTATCCCAATCAAATCGCCATGGGGACCTTGGCGCTGAATGATCTGGACTTGTATGGTTCTCTCCGTCGGGAGATTTGTTTTGGCATCGATTCTGGAAGCCTTAGTTTAAATGTTACTCCCCCCGATAGCATTCTAAATCGTATTGAAAAACTATTAATTCATCTTTCCCATGAATATCCCGAAGAGAATTGGGGTAATTATATTCAAACCTCAGGACCACGCTGGGACAAAATTATCCTCAGTGGATTTTCCCAAGGAAGTGGTCATGCGGCTTATTTAGCCCAAAGTTTTCCCGTGAAAAAAGTTGTTCTTTTTGCCGGTGTCGTGGATGGGCGGGTCAATGTTCCGCAGCAGAGTGCCACCTGGATTGCCTCAAACTTCTGGGCAACACCCCGAGCGAATTTTTATTTTTTTTCCAACACCACCGATGGGAATTTTCCGGCGATTGAAGCCAATTTATTTGCTTTAGGGTTTGATTTAAACCAGAGTGTGGATTCAGACTTACCCTTCAACCCGGAAACGGGGAATCACATTTATCTCACAAAAAGGAATCTAGGGGAAAAATCCCATCCTTCGGTTTGTGAAGATAACGCCACACCCCTAGATTCCCAAGGACAGCCCATTTTTCTCCCCGTTTGGCAGGTGCTGTTTAGATAAAGGGGGAATGAAGGTGTTCCCCTAATCCCCCCTATCGATTAATTATTTCGATGAAGGATGGTTAACCTTTCCTGCAACCACTTTCACCAGACCAGCATTGGCCATGAGCAGAGCTGTGGAGTCCCAGGTTCCCTCAATTAAGGCATTTCTTCTGGAGGGAGGCATGGTAATCTTTATGACCAATTCCCCAGCCCTGACTTCCATTTTTTCCAAGTCTACCGAGAACTCTGTGGTAGGTTTTTCCTTGGCCAAAGCCTGAAGAGCAGCCACATCGGATTTGGTGGCTACCACGGCAGGGGTTCCCAGCATGACGCAATTTCCTGCAAAAATCTCTGCATAACTCTCGGCCACTAAGGCTTTGATTCCCCATCGCACCAGGGATTGAGGGGCGTGTTCCCGGGAACTTCCACAACCAAAGTTCACATTTCCCAGGAGAATACTCGCACCTTGGTATTCGGGTTTATTAAAGGGATGGTCTTTTTTTGATCCGTCGGCATTGAACCTCTCGTCGTAGAAGGGGTAATCTCCCATGCGGCTGAAGGTGATTTCCTTGAGATACCGGGCAGGAATAATTCTGTCGGTGTCGATGTCGTCTCCGATCACGGGAACGGCCCTGCCTTTAATTGTGATTACTTTGGACATTATTTGGCTCCTTTGGGTGCATAATCTCTCACATCTACCACGTGTCCAGCGATGGCGGCGGCGGCTACCATGGCGGGGGACATGAGCAGGGTTCGGCCTGTGGGGGATCCTTGCCTGCCTATAAAGTTCCGGTTCGAAGAGGAAGCGGAAATTTGATCCCCTTTCAGTTGGTCAGGGTTCATGGCTAAACACATGGAACACCCGGCTTCCCGCCATTCAAATCCTGCTTCCAGGAAAATCTTGTCCAAACCTTCCGCCATGGCTACTTTTCGAACCTGCATGGATCCTGGGACTACAAAAGCTTGAACGTTAGGAGCGACTTTACGACCTTGCGCAATCGCAGCGGCTGCCCGGAGATCTTCGATCCGCCCATTGGTACAGCTTCCGATGAAAGCCACATCAATTTTAATTTCACTGGCTTTTTGACCTGGTTTTAACTGCATGTGTTTATAGGCCAATTCAACCCCCTGACGTTCCCCCGCATCCGAGATCAAGGAGGGGTCAGGTAAATTCTGCAGGATCCCCACACTCTGGGCCGGAGTCACTCCCCAGGTGACCATGGGTTCTATTTCCGAGGCATCGTAGCGCACCACATCGTCATACTGGGCATCCTTATCCGAGGCCATGGAAGCCCACCGGACCACCGCCTTGTCCCATTCGGCTCCCTTGGGAACGTGTTCCCGGCCTTTTAGATAATTGAAGGTAGTCTGGTCAGGATTTATATATCCTGCCCTCGCTCCCCCTTCGATGGCCATATTACACACGGTCATACGACCTTCCATGGTCATTTCATCAAAAACCTGACCGGCGTATTCGTAGGCATAACCTATTCCGCCTTTTACCCCCAGACGATTGATGAGAAACAGGGATACATCTTTTGGTGTCACCCCGGGTTTCAATTTCCCATTGATTTCTACCCTTCGGACCTTCATGGGGTCCATACACAGACACTGGGAGGCTAAAACATCCCTAACCTGGGAAGTACCGATGCCGAAGGCCAAGGTCCCAAAAGCTCCGTGGGTAGAAGTGTGGGAATCTCCGCAGGCAATTGTCATCCCCGGTTGGGTTAATCCTAATTCAGGACCGATGATATGCACGACTCCCTGCTTACCCGAGGCAAAGTCAAAAAAATTTACACCAAAATCCTGGGTGTTTTTTTCGATGGCTTGCATCATAAGTTCCGCTTCCCCGTCCGTAAAGGGCCTTTTTTGGCTCTTTGTGGGGACGATGTGATCCATGGTCGCAAATGTCCTGTCAGGATAGGCTACTATAAGCCCTTTTTCCCGAAGCATATCAAAAGCCTGGGGTGAGGTCACTTCGTGGACCAGATGAAGTCCGATAAAAAGCTGGGTCTGCCCGGTGGGGAGAGTAGTCACCGCGTGGGCGTCCCAAACCTTATTGTATAATGTTCCTTTTGCCATGGGATCCTCCTAAAGAATCTATAATAAGAATATAGGATACTTGTTTACATTTGTAAAAGATATGTTTATTATGGATACGATAGGTAATAACTATGGAGTCTTTATGGAAATGCACCAGATTCGATACTTTCTATCCATCGCTAAAAACGGGTCGTTTACCGCCGCAGCCCAGGATTGCCATGTGGCCCAACCTTCCCTTTCCAGCCAAATCGCCAAATTGGAAGAAGAACTGGAATCCCCGCTTTTTGAACGTTCAAGACTGGGAACTAGGCTCACTCCCCAGGGGCAATTGTTTTTACCCCGGGCTCAAGAAATTATGGTTCAAGTTAGAAAGATCCGTGCTGACTTGGATGATCTGGTGGATTTGAAACGGGGAGAAGTGACTCTGGGATGTCTACCCACCACAGGTGCTTATCTTTTACCCCAGCTCCTCACCAGTTTTATGGCCTCCTACCCCCACATTCAAGTGAAACTCCGGGAACAATCCTCTCCCGAGTTAGGGATTTCCCTGTTAAAAAATGAGATTGATCTGGCCCTTATGGACGAAGCAGGACTGAGCGATGGACTTTTAGGGGAGCCTTTATTCAGCGAAGAACTCTTAGTAGCCCTTCCCCCAGGACACAGATTTGCAAAGAGCTCTCCCATAAATTTAAGTCTTTTATCCACTGAACCCTTGATCCTGATGAAAAGTGGCCATGGGTTTCGAAAAATAGTGTTGGATGCCCTTACAATAGCGGGAGTCACCCCCCACGTGGTGTACGAAAGCAGTGGAATTGATACGGTTCAAGCCCTCGTGGAAGCGGGATTAGGCCTCAGTTTGGTTCCTAAAATGGTTCAAAAAAACCCTGGTCCCACCTATCTTCAAATTGCACCTCCCACACCTAAAAGAACCCTATACCTGGCTAGTCGTGAAAAATCCATATTCAGTCCTTCCACGAAAGCCCTCAGGGAACTTTGTTTTCGTTGTTTTCGAAAAGGTGAAATTATTCCTCTTCTATAAGATTAGATCCTAAAGGAATTGGGTCATCCGAGGCTTTTCTATGGGTTTTTAGGGTTAAAATATGTGCGGTAACTCCAAGGCCAATGGCCATCAAGAGAACCTGAACCCAAAATTTATGAATAAGGAGTTCCGAGAGTCCCAAACCAAGCCAGAGCATGATCAAAGTAATAACCTTATCCTTCACTTCCATACCTAATCCACTACGGTAATTGGAAATGTATTTTCCAAGGAATCGATTATTTTCCAACCAAATTAAAAATCTGGGGGATGATTTACTAAATAGCCAGGCTGCCATTAATAAAAAGACCGTGGTGGGCATGATGGGTAAAAACATTCCGACCACCCCCAACCCCACGTTAATAAAACCTAGAAATATATAAACGATCTTTTTCATACATAACAATAATACATCTAAGTTAGGTTATTGTACAGAACAAGATTAGTTGTTTACTTTTACGCCCTAGGGAATAAGTTTATGCACCCCGAGTCCTTGGAGTTCCCAAAGATTATCTTTAATCACCACTTTAGCTAAAAGATCCAACCCATCACCATTTTCAAAAAGGGCTGCGAAGTTGAGTCTAACCGGGACTATCCCTTCCAGGATTTGTCCGTCTTCGTATCCCACTAAGAAATCGAAGCGAATTTCTTCATCACTCACCACTTTATTAGCAATTTTACCCTTCCACCGGACATAAACATTCTCATAAAGCCAAGGTTCTTTTCTGACCTGTGGATAGGTGAAATTTTGGGAGAAACTGGAGAAATCCGGGGCTTTCAACAGACCTGCAAGGGTGCGGCTGCGACCTTTTACTTCGGGTGCGGCGTTGGAGGCCATCAACCTATTTACCTCCACCTGTGCCAAATTATCTTGGTAATGATTAAAATAATTCTGGGCCTTGGCGAAAATTGATTTAATCTCCTGGGGGGAATACACCTGGTTAAAAGCCCCTTCATAGGAGGTATATTCCTTCAAATCTTCTAAGGTTAGGGCTTCCATGCCGGGACGAATTTTCACCACGGGAGGAGCATAGAGATACTTGAATCCTTCTTGCCAGAGGGGAATGGTCATCCAAACCAGGAGACCTGCTATAGCTCCGGCAATTACCGGCCAGTAGGCCATCCAGCCATGGTTCTTATAAAAAGCTGGTGTCAATCTTAGAAATTCTGGGGACTGAACCCATGCTCCCAGGGAGTCCGAATGTCCAAATTTTCTCAGTCCTTCCAAGATTTTCTTAGCTTTTTTATGGGAGGGATCGATCTCCAGGGCGTCAAGTAGAAGCTTCAAGGCTTTTTCGCTCTGCCGACGACGGATTTGAATCAAGGCCAAGGCCAAGATAACCGCCACGTCCCTGTCTCGGATCTGAGCTGAACGCTGAAGGTAGGTATCCGCTCCTCCATAATCCCCCGTGAGAAAACAAGCGGCTCCTAGGAGGCGATAAAAATTCCCATTCTCCCGAAATTGAAGTATTTCAGGCTCCAGAGTCTGAACCGTTTGAGAGTATCTACCGGCTTGATAAAATTTTTCCGCCTTTCGGAGAAGCGAGGAAGCTTTCATCTATCGGAGTACAAGGCCTTTCGACGATTTAATTCTTCTAAAATAGCTTTAAGTATTTCCAAATCCCCGGAAGAAAACTCCTCGATGGAATTAAGACCTTTGTCAATCTGGTTTAGAAGATCGTCCACCACAGCCTGATCCTTTTTAAGCTGTACAAGAAGATCTTCCAAGGAGGAGGACCGGGCTAGGTCGAGAATATCTGAATAAACATTGTCCGTACCTATTTTGGCCCCTTCCAAAGTGACGGCCCCTGAATTCCCCAGATTCATCACCACTTTAATAGGATCTCCAGGATCCAAATTAAGGTTATTGTAATAAATGGCCACGGCGGAATCATTAAAACTATAAGGAAGCATGCTGAAATTCCGTCCAGGTGAGGGGGTTATTTCCCAGTCCCCTTCGCTCAATCTTTTCCAATTGGAAAAAATCAAGCGGCTGACTGGAGTGGCACTGGTGTCTAAAGAAAAAATTAATCCAATATCTGGGTTGCTGGGACTCGAAGATGACCAGCCCCCTACCTCCGATCCAGAGAGCATCAGTTCCGATTGAACCGGAGTACCGTCCTTGAGGATGAAATGGGTTCCACCTTCCCCTAGATTTGTGTCTATTAAGACTTTTATTGAACACTTCATATTGCGGGGAGTTAGATTTTTTAGGCTATAAGTAACCCGCAACCCGTCTGTGACAGCGGAACCGGGAGAACTTAAAAAATCAAAGGACTGCAGGACTTCCACTTTGGAAGAGGTCCAGGTCATCAAAGCCCCCGTGGCTGTTTCTTCGGATTTTAATTTGAAGTTTCCCCCAGGGATCAAAGGATAAGTTGTTCCATCGATCAGCAGGGTGGTCAAACTCGTGGTGGGATCCTCGGCCAAAAATAAAGGCACATACTTGGGATTGGATAGATCAGGGGCATAGTAGACCGAATATCGGCCATTCACATCCAAAATCCTCAATCGAATCTTTCCCCGGTTCACATCCAGGGCTGATAGTCCAGAAACCAGGATAACCAAAAGTAAGAAAGAAAAAAAATGTCTATTTACCATGGGTTCTCTCCCAATCAATATAGAAGCTTTTCAGTTGTAAGGCTTGATTTTTCAATTCTAGCAATTTATCCATATCCGTCACCTGATTTCCAGCATTAGGGATGAGGGAGTTCCCACCTTGACCGGCTTTAATTTGAGCTTCCAAGGCGGCAATTCTAGCCACCTGGGAGTCTTTTGACTGAAGTTCCTGGAGTCGGGTTTCATACTCCTGAAGGGTCTTCTGAAAGGCTCTCTCTCTTCTTTGAAACTCATCAAAGGCGTTAATTGACTCTTGATGGGACCATTTAAGTAAATTAAGAAGCTCCTCTTCCCGGAATTTCATTTCAATCAGGGAGATGCGGTATTGGGAGGGTTCAACTTTTGGGGAAGTTGGATAGGCTTTCACCAGTCTTTCGTAAAGGGCTTTCGCTTCGGAAAATTTTCCCAATTGAAAGGTATTCTCGGCAATCCAAAAAATCGTATTGGCCGTAAATGAATTTTCCCCGTATTTGCTTAAAAACTGATTGAAGATCGTTATGCTGTTTTCGTATTCCCCCTGAACCAGGAGTAGACGGCCTTTTGTGTACAATCCTTCTGCTTCCAGGGAATGTCCGGGATAGTTAGTTAGAAAAATACCCAAATACTTTTGAGCATTAACCATATCATTCAAGGTGAAATAGGTTTTTCCCAACCAAAAATAGGCCCCAGGTTGGAGGCTCTTAAGATTTGAATCCGAAAGAATCTTATGAAATGACACCAAGGCAGAGGTGTAATCCTGGGAATCAAATGACGCTTGCCCCTGGGTTAAGAGATCACTGGAAGTTTGGGCTCCCAAGGGGAAAAGCAGAAATCCCATGACCACGAGACTTAAAAATTTTTTCAAATTACATTCCCCCTGCCGGCCTGAAGTTTTTTAACAAAGCTTCCGGGATCGGAGGCTTCAAAAAAAGCAGAACCTGCTACAAGAATATCGGCTCCAGCCTCCAGAGTCTGGAGAAAAGTAGTGTTATTTCCCCCCCCATCCACAGAAATAAGGAAATTCAGTCCATTTTCCTTCCGAAATCGGTCAAGCCAGGATACTTTGCCCATGGTAAAGTCTAAATACTTCTGCCCTCCCCAGCCAGGATTCACCGACATAATAAGTACGAGATCTAGAAAAGGAAGAATTTCTTGAAGTACTTGGGCGGGAGTCGAGGGAACTATGGAGATTCCGGCCTTCACACCGGAGGATTTAATTCTATCTATAATCTTACTGTGGTGCACGGCTGCTTCCCAGTGGAAAGTAAGATAGTCGGCTCCAGCGTCAATGAACTCCGGAATAAGATCCAGGGGTCTTTCAATCATCAAATGGACATCAAAGGGCAGTTTCGTATGGGGTCTCAGATCCTTGACTACTTTTGCGCCAAATGTAAGATTGGCCACAAACTTTCCATCCATCACATCCATGTGAACCCAATCGGCTCCAGAGTTCTCGATCTTTTTTATCTCTTCCCCAAGTTTGGAGAAATCCGCAGACAAAATGGAAGGGGCGACTAAAGCGGGTTTATTACTTACCATAAGTTTTTATTATCACTTTTCTCAAGATAAATCAAACTGCCAGGAAAAAAATCCTTTAAGATTGACTAAAAAGTATCCATAAGTATAATCAAAATTAAAACCTTGAATAAAAGGGGCTGGACCGAAATGAATATAAAAGCCGCCCAGATACTTAAAGAGGTTTATCAGGCCTTTGGCCAAGGGGATTACTTAAAAGCTCAGGAGTTGGCCAGTAGTGCCCACGAACTGGACTTTGAAGACCCTGACGTGCTTTCTTGTTTAAAATGCGGGGTTTACTGGCGGGAGCGGCAGATTAAGGCTGATACCCTGGAGGATCCGGTGGCCAGGGGTGATTTCTACATGAAGGAATACCAAGGTTTTCTCACCAGGTTCGTTTTAAGATTGGATGCGGGTTTTGAAGAGGGGCTTTTTTATATCAGACAGGGGGTTTATACCCTTTCTCTTGAGGCCTTTCAAACTCGGATGGATACGGAGGGTGGACGGGGTGACCCGGAAATTCGCCTCAGGATAGGAAAGGTTTATAAAGGACTGGGGGATTATCAAAAAGCCCTGGATCTTTTAGAGGAAACCCTGGGACAAAGCCGGGACAATCCGGATATCATGGCTGAATTGGCAGATTGTTATGAGATGACTGGGCAAAACAGACAAGCCAAGGTTCTTTTTCGGGAAGCATTTTTTGTCAATCCTCAAAAGATTGACTTGGAAACCTTACAGTCGGAAATGATTCTAAAAGTTAGGGATAACTTAAAGATTAAGAATTATACCAGGGCCCAGATGTTGGAATGGATTCCTGTTTATGCTGAACTCTACGGACTTTTCAGCGTAAAAAGAGAGCTTCGTCCTGTGGAATTGGGTCAGTTGAAACAGGGTATTTATGCCTTGAGAAACGAATTGGCAGATAAGAAGACCGATAAGGATCTTCTTCTGCCTCGGCTGATCAACCGGTATTTCTGGTTGATTGACCATTATATATGTGTGAAAGAAGACAGAAGCCGCATTGAGGAAGTGCTTCTGAATATAAAGGTGTTAGATTCCTCAATTTACAGCCAATACATCAATTGATGAGGAGATGGTTCAATGACCGAAGAGATCACTAAGATCGTAGAAGAGATGATGAACCAGGAGAAATGGACGAGAACGGCCATTTCTGCCTATGGTATTTCCAATATCCGGGAACTGGATGGAGTCCTCCATCAGATCTGGGAGGCCAAGGCAGAAGAAGAAGTGGTCAAGATCTGCGAAACTCACCTGGTAGAAGCGAAAAACAGCATCGTTGCCCTCTACTTTACAGGTATGATCTCTCTGAAGAAACAGCTTCTTGATGACTCAAGCCTGGTAAGACTGATCAGTCTTTTTGTTCAGCAGGGAAAATGGCCTGTGGTGGAGTTTATCTGTAACCGGATACTGGAGTTCGGGGAGAATAAATTTTCCCTCAGAACCTTGGTGGATTGTTACCGAACCGAGGGTGATGAAGAAAAACTCTTGGCGGTGGAAGAACGTCTGATTCGAGTGGATATTGAAGAAGCGGACATTGTTTTTGCCCTGGCTCAAAAGGCTGAAAAAGAAGGGGAACGGGACAAGTCCATAGATTATTACAAAAAAGCCATTCACCGATTCATTCTTAGGAAGAATTTCCCCAGAGTTCGGGATGTATGGCTGAAACTCATGGATCTGGTTCCTGAAGAATTTGAGTACTTCTCTCAAATCGAAAACAAAGTAAGCCGCACACTGGGATGGGAGAAAGATAAATCCATCCAACTTTTGGAAGACCTCTACCCTCTTTATATTCAAAATAAAGAATGGGACTTGGCAATTTCCATCCTCTTAAAAATTAACGCCTACGATGTGAAAATTCCTTCTATCCGAAAAGAGGTCGTGGACTGTCTTAAGCATAAGTACGCCGATACCCCCAAGGTTGCGGACTACATCCGACTTTCTAATATTCAAGATAGTTGGAAGCCTTTGGCCGATGCTTTGGAAGACTTTAAAAAACACATGGCCTATGAAAAGGGCAATTTTGTCCTTCATAAGGCCTGGGGTGTGGGTCGCATCAGGGAAATCAAAGATAAAGAACACGAGTTTGTGATCGATTTTGAAAAGAAACGAAATCACAATATGGCCCAAAAAATGGCAGTGGAAGCTCTTATTCCCTTACAGAAAGATGACATTCGGGTGATCATAGCGACCACCGCCCGGGAGGATCTGAAGAAGCGGCTGAAGAGCGATCTGGATTGGGCTTTACGAACCTTGATCAAATCCTACGAAAACTCCTTGGATTTGAAAACCATGAAGGACCTCCTAGTCCCTCTGATTTTTACCAATTCCGAATGGACCACCTGGCAGTCCAATGCCAGAAACCACCTTAAAACCAACGAAAATTTCGCCCTTAGTCCTGATAAAGCCGATCGCTATTCCGTAAGAACACAGCCAATTACCTATGAGGAAAAAACCTACAATAAATTCCGGGTGGAGAAGGATTTCTTCAAACGGGTGGGAATTGTAGAAGAATTTTTGGAGAACGACGGCAAGGTAGATTCGGATTATTTTGCTGAAATGTTCAACAGTTTTGTCGGCTACCTAAGAACCGCAAAAGTGAACGAAGAAGTCATTTCATCCTTCCTTTTGATCACCAGAATGGTGAAAACCCATGCTTTCCTTAATCCAGGCATCACAAAATCCTTTGCCGATCTTTATAAGGAATTGGAAAATCCAGAAGCAGTTTACGAAAAAATTGGAAATACTGAACTTAGAAAAGAATACCTTCTCCAGGTTCGGGCTAATTCTGAAAACTGGCCTCAGATCTTTGTGAAGATTTTTCCAAAAGCCCTCCTTCGATCCATGCTGGACGATTTGGCCAGTGCAGGTCAAAAGGACTTGATTAAGGGTCTTTTTGTGAATATGGCAGAACGATACCGGGAAGAACGGGAAGCCTTTACGTGGCTTGCCAAGTACCTCTGGGACGAAGTACTTTTTGAAACCTACGGTTTCAACAAAGATAGATTTGTAATTAACCTGGTCAATCTTCTAGAAATCACCTTCCGGGATATGAACAACAAAAAAGAAACCCCTACCAACAAAAAGGTAAATAAAGCTGTTCATAACTTCCTTTTTAAAGAAGGGATTTTAGAAGAATATGTGGAGATCTCCAAAGAAGAACAGGTAAGCCGCGTCTATACACTTATAGAGGAAATCAAAGAACTCTCACCCAATGCTAAGGCAGACTTCAAGTTGATGATTCAGAAGAAATTCAAAAAGTTTACCTTCAGAGACGAAGTGGGAGTACAAACCATCTCCCAAAGAAAAGGACTGTTGGCGTCTTCTCGCATGTACAATCTCAAAGTTAAAGAACTTCAAAATATTTTGGATATCGAGGTTCCTAAGAACTCCAAAGAAATTGGTGAAGCCATGGCCTTGGGTGACCTGAAGGAAAATGCAGAATACCATGCAGCCAAAGAAAAACAGAATATTCTCAACGCCAATGTCGCTACTTTAAATAAAGAAATCGATAACGCCACGGTGATAGAAAAGGCCGATGTGGATATCACTAAAGTAGGCTTCGGAACTGTGGTTCATCTGTTGAACAACTTGGACGGTAAAAAAGAGGTCTTCACAATCCTTGGCCCCTGGGAATCCAATCCGACTCAGAATATTATTTCCTACCTTTCTCCATTGGGAGATAAATTGATGAATAATAAAGTGGGTGACAATCTCAAGTTTACCATTAATGAACGAAAGATTGATTATGTGGTGGAAAAAATTGAGACTGCGGATTTTTAAATGAACAAGTTGGACATAAAAACTTTTTTCATTCTGCTTTTTATGGGAATATCCTTTTTATCCTATGGAACTACTAAAGATTTCATAGTGCTATTGGATACTTCTGAGAGTATGTTTGACTATTACGATGATGTCGTAAAGGTTTTTATGTCCGATGCTTTGAAACAGCATTTGAGAATAAGGGATGAATTTCATCTAATCTCTTTTTCTGAAAAACCGGAATTAGAAATTGTTAAAAAAATTGAGCGTCCCTCGGATGTGGATCCTATTCTACGAAGGCTGCTTTTACTCCAACCTCTAGGGAAACAGACGGATTTGGTGAATGCCGTAAACTTTTTGGAAAGCTATACCGCGGGACTTCCACCCAATAGGCCTAAAACATTGATTATTCTTTCCGACGGAATTAACAACCCCCCGTCGGAAAAAGGAATCACTCCAGAGGAAGCACAGACCGCCATTACCCAAAGTTTTTCGAGCTTTAGATCCAAGGGATGGACGGTGGTCTTTATTAGAGTACCTCCATTACCCGTAGTTACCAGCGCTTCAAAAGGTCCCATCCAAAGCGGAACGGATCAAATCTTGGATTTACGGGACATTAGTAGTCGTTCAGGTGTCCAAATACATGAATATGCCAAGGAAGAATCTTTTACAAATCAGGCTCTAGGCAGTCCACTAGTCACCTTTCCCACAGAATTGGGAGTCGTAGGGAATAAATTTAATTTCCCCCTGCAATTTGAAAACCTCTCCAAAGAAGAAAAACTAATACGCTTAAGGGAAGTACTGTTTCAGGGCAAAAATGTTCTGACCGAAAGAATATCCGTTTCCCTTCCCCCAGGTGAAAAAAAAGACGTTCAACTGCCATTAAAATTTAGTACCAATCCGAATGAAGGCCAAGGCACTGGGGACTTCACCTTGGTTTTTGACGATGGTAATCGGGCCTACCCTACGGAAGCAACTGTGCAATGGTCCTTTGATCCACAGTTAAATTTCAATTTCATCTGGTTATACTGGATTTTGGGAATAATTCTTGGTTTTGTTGTGGTGGTACTTGTATTTTTAGTCATTCGACACCTGCTTCATGTGGGACAGTCTTTAGCGGATCAGGGTGTCCACACCTTAACTAAAGATCCTATAAGCAAATCATTGGGAATCAGAAAACAAGAAGAAAATCCTGCCAGGTACTCCACGATGAGTATTAAAAATACCGTATTGAAAACTAAAGATCCTAATCAGACCCTCCCCGCTTTAGATAAGAACGAACTAAAAAATACAATTTCTTCGGATATTAAACCAACACAAAAATCGCCAGATAAGCCAGTATTAAAAACTTCAATAAAAGATGATTTGGAACCTGATACAAAATCTACATCAGTAAAAGAAATTAAAATACCAGAAATAAAGCTTCCCCCTGTACCCTCAGTGCGGGGGATTTCAGAAGCTTCCCGTTTACCCATTTCTCATGGTGCTCCGAAACCCTTTAAAGAAAGAATCAGTCGGGATATAAGGCAAAAAACATTTTTCTTGGATATTTGGACACCTGATCAAATTCATCAAAATACCATGAATCTAAGCAACATAGTTTCCATGAAACCGGGAGACTTTAAGCATTTAGGTCCCGGTAACTCAGAATTCAAAATATTCTTAAGAACCATAAAAAAACCTGTGGCTGAGATACTTTTTGACGGTAATGAATTAAGTCTTCGCCCTTTAGGCGACTTCTTTCCGGATATTAAATTTGAGGAACTTTATAATTGTACTGATAAAGTATTAAAGTTGGAACTAAGCCCCGGTGGCAGTTATCTTTTCATGCAGTTTAGTGTATTCACAAGTAAAGAAGAGGAATTAAAAAGATCTTTATACGGTCTGCCCATTGCCACCAGAAAACCGTTTTAATCCTACTTGACTTCGGGAGAATTGATATTTTCTGAGAGTGGAATTTCAGGGGTAACCACTAAAGTCTCTAAGACCTTTTTGGCTTGATTGGCTAAAACCGGATCTTCGGTAGTTTTTCTAACTAACTCCCTCATATTTACCATACTATTTAACTGGATACCTCGAAGAACCACCGATTTAATTCCGGCATTTTTGCTTCCCAGAAGTAAAGTATACAATTTTTCCAGTCCTACTTGTTTTCTAAAACCATAAATATTAGCAATTTCCCCTACAAATCCAGAAGTCTGATTCTTTATCTCTTTTTCCACAAGCACTTCCAGGGATGAAACAGTTTCAGGCCACTCCATGGCCATTCCCAAGGCTAACTTCCACGTGGGGATATCTACTTTACCTTCCTGAATTATTCCAATTAAAAATTTTTTACCTTCAAGTTCATCTTGATTTAATAAGGCTTTCATAGCAGCTGAACGCACTTTTAAATCTGGATCTTTGCGAATCCGATATTCTAGAATATCCACAAAGTCAGGAATTTTATTACTAATTAAGGCCTCGGCGGCGGCAATTCGCACACTGGCTTCCGAATCCCGTAGACCTTCTTTATAAAATTGATTCAGATCAGCCTCAAGAGGATATGAGGCCATAGATTTAACAGCTTCCGCCCGGAGTAGAACATTAGTATCATTTAAAAAGGGTAAAATTGCCTTACCACCTTCTGGATGCTTCATTTTACCCAAGGCTTCAAGGATGATTCTTTTTAATAAGGCAGAGGTTCCAATATCGTCTAAAGCACTTTTTAGTTCATCAAATCCAGGTTGATACTTTAATTCTCCCAAAGCCCAAAATAGGTCTCCCCGGAAATTAGGATCCAATTCCGGATCCTTTAACTTCTCCATTAATTTATTCCCTGCGGAGGGAGAACCTAATCTGCCCAAGGTTCGTAAAGAAGCCAGTGCTAAGGTCTTATCTTTACCATCCGACCAAAGGTTCAAGGTTTCTTCGGCTTCGAGCCACTTGAGCTCACCGATTAAGGAAATAATGGAAAGTTTTGCGGACAAAGACATTTTATCGAGCTTCTCTGAATTTGAAAATACTATTTTTTTAAAATCATCCCATCGAGTCTCTAAGGCATACTGAATGATGGCTTGAAGTATATTTATGTTGGTGGTTCTGGAAAACAGCTGCTCAATTTCCTTATTGTATTCAGAATTTTTTTCAGTTTTAAGCGCTACTAAAAATACTTTTATGTCCCCTTCCAAACCATAGTTTAGAATTTCTAACCTTTCTTTCTCTTGTTCTGCAAAACTACTGGAGAGGAAAGAACATAGGAGCCAGAAAAAAACTAGAATTTTATTTCTTTTCATTTTTATTTCTTTTTAAGTATCGGAAGAAATCAATTTTTAAAATAACACTCATGAGCAGAAATAGCCCAAGAGCACTTAAAGAACGGACAAAAAAACGAATCCAGTGAATACCAGAGGCTTCTTGAATAAAACTTATAGGCCAATAATAATCTGTTAAACCAAGAAAAACCACAGGTAAAATCAATGCCAAGAATAATTTACCAGTAAATATCCCTAAGGACTTAAACTTGAAGGAGTCCATCTTTTTTTGCGCTAAGTAGAGAAACAGAAGAAATCCTATGGTATAGGCCGTTACATTTCCTAGGGCTAAAGCCCGAACTCCTAACGAGGTATTCATTAATCCAATAGAAATAACTAGATCAGCTACAACAGCACCTAAGGAAACGTAAAAAGGTGTTCTATAATTTTGTTCTGAATAGAAAAGTCTTTGTAAAAAACCAAAAGCCCCCACACCAAATAAGCCCCAGGCTAGGATAATAAGTATTTCTGTGGCCATAACTGTACTTTCATAGGTGTAAGCCCCATGCTGGTAGGCTAAATGAATCATCTCCAATCCTAAGAATTGAATAAATATGGTGGATGGTAGAAGGAAGAAGAGAAGCCCCTGTAAACCTTGATTCACAGTTTCACCCAACCCCACTCGATTACCGGTAGCTACCTGTCGGCTCATTTGTGGGAAAAGCACAGTGGCTATGGAAGCAGCGAAAACCCCTTGGGGTAACTGCCAAAAAACTAGGGCATTATTGAAGGTTGTCACACTCCCTATTGTAAGGGTAGCCGCAAGGCTCATGGAGATTTGTTGACTAATCATAAAAATAATGGAAGTTGAAATAGTAGGGGCATATTTCTTCAGGACCTTTTTAAAATCTTCCGTAAGAAAATGAACTTTAGGTTTTAAGGAATATCCTAATTTAAAAAATGAAGGCAGCTGAAGAATAACCTGTCCTAAGCCCCCGACTAATATACCCACAGTTTGGGCATGGACACCCAGGCTTTCATAAAAAATAACCAATCCTGAAATAACTGCAATGGAAAAAAATAAGGGAACTAATGATGGTATGAGAAATTGATGGTGACTATTCTGGACCCCCATAAGAACCGAAGATACACTTATAAAAAGAAGGTAAAGAATGAACCAACGAAATAATTCTGTAGCCAAAATAATTTGCTGGGGATCGGGAAAAGGTCCTATAAATTGAATCAGGGGCTGGGCAAAAATAACTGATGCCAATATTATGGGCACTATTACAATTAATTGAAATGTAAGTAAGGACCGGGTGAGGTCTTTACTTTTACCCAAGGTGGGATCATCTTCATGGGAGCGGGTTAAGCTAGGGATGAATGCGGAGCTTAAGGCTCCTTCCGCTAGAAGCTTTCTGAGGTTATTAGGTATAGTAAAAACAAAATTAAGCACATCAGCCGTACCGGTAGCTCCAAAAAAATAGGATACCACCGATTGCCGCAGAAACCCCAGTAGTCGGCTAATAAATGTAGCACCCCCTACAATTATGGTAGAGACAATTGGTGAAGACTTATTTCTACTCACAAATTTTTACCTTCAAAGATACGTAAGAATTCATTTTTAAATTCAGTAAACCGGTTCTCTCGAATCGATGCTCGCATGTTTTCCATAAATCGATACATGAAATTGAGATTGTGTTCCGTGGCCAACATGGGACCTAAAATTTCATTGGCTTTAAAAAGATGTCTCATGTAGGCTCTACTATAATTACTACAGGCTTCACAGGTACAACCCTCTTCGATCGGTCCGAAATCTTTTTCGTTGGACTGCCGTTTCATATTGATTAATCCTTGATTGGTAAGGACTGAACCATTTCTAGCGACCCTTGTCGGATACACGCAATCAAATATATCAATACCGGCTTCCACGGCGCTGAGGATTAAATCAGGAGTTCCGATTCCCATCACATAGCGAGGTTTATTTTCAGGTAAAAGTTATGGTTGGAGAAATTTTTAATATTAGTTTTTTAGAAATTTTTAAAGTGTTCATTGTTGCATTATTAATTTATGCAATAATTTATTCGTTATTA
>CAZUXL010000003.1:25472-34895 GCA_964624355.1 uncultured Spirochaetales bacterium | reverse complement strand
TTTTCAGGTAAAAGTTCTGCTACTACGCCCAAATATTCCTCAAACTGAGCCTTAGTCTCACCCACAGATAGCCCACCGATGGCTATACCAGGAGTATCCAGGGCTATAATTTCTTCTGCACTTCGTTTTCTAAGATCAGAAAAAAAGTTTCCTTGAATAATCCCGAATAATTGACCGTCCCAACCATCCTTTCTATCTTTCCAGCGTTTCAATGTTCTATCAAGCCAACGGGTGGTCATTTCCAGGGCTTCTTGCGCTTTTTTATAGGGGATATCGGGACTTGTGCAGACATCCAAGGGCATGAGAATGTCACTACCGATAATTTCCTGTATCTCTACCACCCGTTCTGGTGTCAACAAGTGATAAGAACCATCGATATGACTTCTAAATTTTACCCCTTCTTCTGTGATTTTACGAAACGGGGCTAAGGAAAAAACTTGGTATCCTCCAGAATCCGTTAAGATATTGTGATTCCAATGGGAGAATTTATGAAGTCCTCCTGCTTGTTCTAAAACATCTGTTCCCGGACGTAAAAATAGATGATAGGTATTACCAAGAATAAGTTTATAACCCATCTCTTCCACCGTTTTATGGTGTATAGCTTTTACGGTACCATTGGTTCCCACGGGCATAAAGGTTGGGGTTTCCACAGGTCCTCGGGCTAAATGTAATAAACCTGTTCTTGCTTGGGTTCTACTATCCCTATGATGAATTTCAATCAAAGTAATCTCCTAGGTTTTCGCTTTTCGGAAAAGAAAAACTCCAAATATTGCTGTTACGACAAAGGCGCCCCAAGCTCCGACTAAAACCGGAATAACCCCCGTGGTGGCCATGATTTTAAGAACCATTTGTAGTACATAATAAACCACGCCAATGGCAAGACTGAGAAACAAACTAAAAATTAAAATATTTTTTTTAAAACGCCCCCCCACTGAGCTCGACAAAAATGCCACGATTAAAGGAGTTAAGGCAAAAGAAATCCGGGCCCAAAAATCGGTTTCGGCTTCTAAAGTGGGAAATCCTGCAGATTTCTGGCTGGATATAAATTCTGATGCTTGGGATATGGTCATTTCTTCAAGTTTAGTTACTTTTCTGCGGAACGTAGCCGGTGGTTCTATTAACTCAAAATCCTCGACAAGGTCCTTCCAAGTTTCTGTCACACCATCGGTTTTTGGATCCCAATTAAACATTCTCACTTGCTTCAAAATCCAATGATCATCTTTCCATTCGGCTGTTTCAGCGTCTAATCTTTGGAGGAAATTTGTTCCTTTTTTTAGAACTATAACACTATAAAGTCTTTTATCCAAATCATTGTAGCTGGAAATATTATATAAAATCTTTCCCTTATTTGAATAAATTGTCACATTGTTTACGTTGGTATTTACAGAATTCTTAAGCAGTTTATTTGTGAGTTCTGTCTTTATTCTCATACTGGGAATAACTACGGCATCCTCAAAGACAAAGAAAAATACGCTAATTCCCAAACCTAAAATTAAAATGGGAGTCACCAACTTTTTCAATGAAAGACCTGAACAAAATATGGCGATGAGTTCATTATTTGCATACATATTTCCTAAGGTAAAAGCCACTGCAAATAGTAAGGACATGGGAAGGCTAAAAGACATCGCTTTAGGTAAAAAAAACAAGGTAGGTTGAAGCACTGATAAAAAGTCCACATTATTTCTCATAAATGCAGAAAGATTATTAAATAAATCCACTAAACTAAGAAAAAACGAAAAAACAAAAATTGAGAATAAGAAAACATAAAGTACATTTTGAAATAACATTCTTTGTAAAGTTTTCAATGTTTACTCCTGAGGTAAAAGAACAATCCTCCAAAAACAAGAAGGACTAGGTTAGGAGCTATCATAATAAATACGGGATTTTCACTGCTCATCTGACTTAGATTTCTCACACCTAAAAGCATACTCCAATAAATGAAGGAAATCATAATTGCCACGATAAACCCGAGCATCCTTCCTGAGCGTTTATTAAAAACTCCTATGGGAAATGCCAATAAGGCAAAAAGAACGCAACTTAAAGGAATTGTAAATTTTTGAAAAAATTCCATTTGCTCGATTATTAAGAGTCTATCAGATACAGGGTGCAATTTTTGATTTAAAAAATTTTGATGAGCTGGAACCAATGTAGATTCAAAAGACTGACGGGATAAGGTGGTCATTCTTTCTCTTGGCCAATTCAAATTTTGTAAGAGTTCCCACTGATAAGATTTGATTTTATTATTAGATTCAATTTTTAATAATACTAAAGCTTCCTCTTTTTTCTGAATTTCCTTCCAGACATCCAAAGCACTCATCTCAGTCGCTCCGGGTCTACGTAAAGCAGATGTTATACTTTTCAATAAAAAATTATAGGTCATTCGGTCGGAGGTAAAGTACTCAAAGTTTTTTTTAATACGCGTATCGGGTATCATAGCTACCGCATCTACCAATTGAATTGACAAAATACCTTCTTTTCCAGGTTTTTTTTCTATATAAGCTTGTCGTGCAAGAATGGTTCTCCGTTCTTGTTCTGGCCCCCGATCAAAAATAACCAAATCTTGAATTACTTTATTTTCTACTAATCCAGCTGCCAGAGTTGTATTTTCGTCGAAGTTTTTTACAGTAAAAGAACCCAATTCCAATTCAGGATTTTGAGTCACCACGTCTTGAAGTCTTTTGTTAAAATTAATGGTGCCCAAGGGCATTAATATATCATTAGCCAAAAAAGAACCCGTGGTGAAAACAAGACCAAGAAAAAATATGGGAATAAACATCCGAGGGAAGGAAATTCCTAAGGCTTGCATGGCCATAATTTCATTATCCGAAGAGAATCGCCCAATGGCCATGAGTACCCCTGCTAAGGTTGCAAAAGGTGTAGCTAAGGCAATAACCGATGGGAGCATGTAAAACAATAATAGTACGACATCCCAAGGCGGCACTTGTTTAGATGCCAATTTATCTGCAATTAACAAGATATTGTTGAGGAAGAGCATAAAAAAGAAAAATCCAAAGGAAATGGATACGGAAAGAAAAACTTCCCTTCCTATGTATTTATATATTTTAAGGTAATTCGGTTTCAAAGGACCGCTCCTCCATCATAACCAATCCTTCACCCAAAGTTCCAAAAAGAACCTTATCATTTAAAGTAACCACCACACCAATATCTGCGGGACCACCTCGTATAAGCGGATCCCAAGAAGCAAGGGTATTTTTTTTCTTTGAAAAGTATATCGTGCCTCGGCCTAAAGTACCAGCGATTAAGCCATTAGAAGTTAGGGTTGCACTAAGAATATAGTCATCTAATAAACTTCCCTCTTTGGTGCTCCAATGAATCCAAGTTTTCTTAGAATCTACCCAACGATAAAGTCCATTTCCATAGGTTCCTATCCAAAGATCCTCGGAATCCCTAAGAATAAAAGTTAAATTTTTAGCCGTAATTCCCGGATATTTTGTTTCTATTTTAACAGGAATTCCCATTCCAGGACTAAATATCCATCCCCCGGCATCCATGGTGGAAATATAAAAAGTATTCGGTCCTTGGTCTATTGTATTCACATTGGCTTGGGTCCAACCGTACCTTTCCCAATTCTTCCAAATTCCCCCACTCCATTCCCAGATTCCAGCCCCAAGAGTAGCCACAATGAGTTTTCGGCCATCAATTATTAAATCTTGAATTCTTTCTAAAGGAAATCCCTCTGGTGGTGTAATTTTAAGCCACTGACCACTGACCTTATTGTACCGCCACAGACCTTCAAATCCGCCTATGTAGACAAACCAATCGTCCACTGCAATAGTCCGGATGGTCGTGAGTTGCTGACGATATTCTCCATTTCTAAAAGTGGTGACTTCTCCGGTGATGGTGGAATATCGAACTAAACCTCCATTCCAAGTTCCAATCCAAAGATCATCGTAATCCTTCACTAAAGCCGAAATATTACCATCGCTTAATCCCCATAAAGCTAAATCCCAAGTTTGAAACGTTGCCCCTTTTTTTAATAATGAAAGAAGATCTTTATCCCGTTCTGACCATGCAGATAGAGGCTTTAAGTTCCAGAGAAATTCCTGGGCTTTTAAATGATTTTTTTTATGGAGAAGATACCATTCAGCCAAACGTAAGGCCCCTATATCTAGGGGTGCTATAATGTTAGCTTGGATAAAATAGGGAATCGAATCTTCGACCATTCCCTGATCATAATAAAGTGCACCCAACATCAGATTTAGCTTTAATTTTTCATCTGGTTTTAGTAATAGTTTCTCCAAGGTAATAAGCGGATATAAGGCTTTTTGAGGCTGACCTAATTCCATGGCAGTTATTGCTTGCCGCCAAAGAAGTTCAGTTTGAGAGGTCTGTCCCCAAAGGATAACAGGGGACATCATACAGAGAATACAGAAATAGAATCCTCTCATGAGCTTGAGGATCCCAAGAGAAAACTGAGGGTACCTCTACGAAATGTTTTCTCCAAAACCGACTCTACCATTTCCACAGATATGGATTTTAATAGATTATCGGTGTTCTCCCAATCATGAATCATTCCAAATCGAATATCATGTTGAAAAAGCCTATTCATCCTATATTCCATATTTTCCATTTGTAAAAGAGTGGAACCACGCATGGATGAAATTCCATGTATGATTTCTTCTTTTTCCAGCCCCTGACTAAGGACATTTTTCCATTCTTTCTCCACTGTGGAAATTAGTTTAGGAGTAGACCGAGGTGAAGTGGATGCCGTAATAAAAATACTATGCACCTTTCTAAAATCTCCCAGCACACTGGATATGGAATAACATAAACCTTTTTTTTCTCGAACATTTTGGAAGAGCCGACTCCCCATGGTTTCTCCAAAACTAAGGGAAAATAATTGTAAAACTAAAAGTTCTTGATAATTTAAATTTGATGGAATGGCCATTCCCCATAGAATCTGATCCATCTGGTATCGGGTTTTTCTATGAATTGAAAATTGTCTACCGGCCTGGGGTGTGGCAAAATCGTTTAACCATCTATTCCGAGGTACAATTAGTTTTTCCACGGTTTTTAATACTTCGCTCCGGGAAAAATCCCCCGCGATAGCTATGGTTAACGGCGAGGTCGAAATCACTTGTTTGAAATAGTTCATCAATGTTTCATGATTGGCAGTCCGGAGATCTCTAGGATTCCCCGCTACTGAATTACCATAGGGATGGGAAGGCCAGAGTTTCTTAATAAACTCTTCAAAAATCCAATCTTCTGGATCGTCTTTTATGGCCGAAATTTCTTTATAAATAACAGATTTTTCTTTTCGAAGTTCGTTCTCTGGAAATATAGGATCTTGGAGCATATCGGAGAGCAGTTCTAAACCAAGACCCCAATGATCAGAGGGAAGAGTGCAGTAAAATGAGATTTCTTCTTTATCGGTGTAAGCATTTAAATCACCACCAACGCGATCGATAGCCAGGGCAATCTCTTTTTGTGTTTTCTGGTTGGTCCCTTTAAATACCATGTGTTCAACCAAATGGGACCAACCCCGGTTCCCCAGAGGTTCCCACGCTGAACCAGTATTAAAAAAAAAGCCCATGGAGACAGCCTTCGTATGGGAAACTGTCTCCATGAGTACTTTAACCCCAGAACTAATCTGGTGATTTGATATCAATTAGCCTCTCCGGCCTGAATTCCCTTCGCTTCTTGCTCCGGATCCATTTTTATAGGTCTCATCATCCGCATCAATAATACTCAGATTCAAGCGACCCATTTTATCAATTTCCATAAGACGAACCTTAACACTTTGACCTTCTTTTAGAACATCAGAAGCCCGCTCGATTCTTTCTTTTGAAATCTTGGAAACATGGCAAAGGCCTTCTTTACCGGGAAGAATCTCGATAAAAGCACCAAAATCCATATTCCGCTTGACAGTACCGAAATAGACTAAGCCCACTTCAGGATCGGTCACAAGAGCCTTAATTTTGGCCATGGCCAAATCAGCGCCCTCTTTAGAACGGCAGTAAACAGTGACTGTACCATCATTGGTAATGTCGATTTTAGCCCCGGTTTCTTCAGCCATGGCTTTGATAACCTTACCTGAAGGTCCGATAACCGCTCCAATCTTCTCTGGGTCGATTTTGAAACTGGTGATTCGAGGAGCAAACTCGGAAATATTTTCCGCTGGTTTACTAATAACTGCGTTCATCACGCCTAAAATATGAAGTCTTCCGTCTTTGGCTTGATTAAGAGCTTGGGACATGATTTCTTTGGTGACATTGGAAACTTTAATATCCATCTGGAAGGCGGTGATACCTTTTTCAGTACCAGCCACTTTAAAGTCCATATCTCCCAAATGATCTTCCTCCCCGAGAATATCGGAAAGAACTTTGGTTCTATTTCCATCGGTGATCAGACCCATGGCAATACCAGCGACAGGGCGTTTAATGGGTACACCAGCGGCTAGAAGAGCTAACGAACCACCACAAACCGAAGCCATGGAGCTGGAACCATTGGACTCCAGGATTTCTGACACGATTCTCAAGGTATAGGGGAATGCTTCTTTTTCAGGAAGAACGCCCTCTATGGCCCGCTGTGCCAAATGTCCGTGTCCAATTTCCCTTCGTCCAGTACTCAGCCGGCCTGTTTCACCCACAGAAAAGGGTGGAAAATTATAGTGGAGCATAAACGTTTGACGTTTATCCCCATCAATATTATCCATAATTTGTTCATCAAAAACCGTTCCGAGGGTGGATACAGCCAGGGCCTGGGTTTCACCCCGGGTAAACAAGGCAGAACCATGGGTCCTAGGAAGAACATTCACTTCCACGGTGATGGGACGAATCTGGGTGGTGTTTCGACCATCACACCGGAGATCCTTGGCCAAAATATTCTCTCGAACAATTTCCTGCTCCCAAGTATCGAAAAGAACTCCGATAACGCCGGCTTTTTCCTCAGGAATAGAGGTGGAGAATTTTTCTTTGGTTTCTTTCTTGAGGGCTTTTATGGCGGCAACCCGTTCAAATTTTCCTTTCACAAAGCTGGCTGTTTCCAATTTGGAATAGGCAAAAGCTTTGATCTCGGTTTCATTGTCCAATTTAAGAACTGGAAAATCAGCCATGGTTAATTTTGTCTTGCCCACCACATTTGCCAATTCTCTGGTAGCTTTGCAGATTGCTAAAATAGTGGGCTGTGCCGCTTCGATGGAGGCGAGAAGGATCTCTTCAGACACTTCTTTGGCTCCACCTTCCACCATGGTAATGCCTTTTTCGGTACCGGCAACCACAATCTCCAACTCAGATTTTTCAATCTGCTCAAAGGTAGGATTAACCACATACTGTCCGCCCACATAACAAACCCGAGCTGCCCCCACAGGACCGTCGAATGGAATATCTGAGATATAAACCGCAGCAAAAGCTGCGTTCATACCCAGGATATCGGGAGGATTTATCTGATCCGTTGAGACCACAGTGGGTACAATTTGTATCTCCCGGGCGAACTCGATATTAAAAAGAGGTCTGATAGGCCGATCAATTAGACGGCATACCAAAACTTCCTTATCCCGAGGACGGGCTTCCCGTTTTAAGAAACCTCCGGGGATCTTTCCTGCAGCATAATATTTTTCATTGTACTCCACAGAAAGTGGCACAAAGTCCAGACCTTCCGTGGGTTTTGAGGCACAACAAACCGTAGCCAGGACAGCCGAACCACCGAGGGTTGCATAGATTGATCCGTTGGCCTGTTTAGCCATTTTACCGGTTTCCAGGCTCATGTCCCCGGCACCGACGTTAATTTTTACCTGATGCATTTGTTATCCTATTATTTGCGCAGACCGAGTTTGGCAATAAGGGCACGGTATAACTCCAGCTCTGTGTTGGCCAAGTACCGAAGCAGCCTTCTGCGTTGACCGACCATCTTAAGCAGACCGCGGCGGGATGCGTGATCTTTTTTGTTATCCTGAAAGTGTCCATTCAGGTCGTTGATTCTTTTTGTCAACAAGGCAATTTGAACCTCGGTAGATCCTGTATTGTTGGCCACACCGCCAAATTCCACAATAATGTTCTGCTTATCGTCTTTCGTCAAAGCCATATTTTTATCTCCTTTGATACCTAGAAAAAAAATTCCCGGAAATTATTTTCCGGAGGTGAAGACCACTGGACTAAGTTGGCTTCAAATTGGATCTCCAAGAGATCACCCTGGGAAGATTTACAAATCTCTTTCCCTTTAAAAGGAAGAATCTGAAAAAAATCCCGCCTAGCGGCTGTCCAAGTTCCCTTAAAGTAAGATGGTTGGGCTTCTGCCCTTAAACTTACCTTGTAAGAATGTCCTAACATTTTCACAGCTTCTTTAATTCTTCCATCCTGTACGGAATTCCGAATTAAAGTACTACTTATGACCAAATCTCCCTCGTACACCGGCGGCATGATGGAAAGAGAGGTTTGAGTCTTCAGCAGTTCTTCCAGATCTTTAGCCTTGGTTAAGGCTCCTTTTCCGAAGGAAAAATCGTAACCCACCACCAAGGAACTGATATTAAAGAAACCATTAAGACGGGAAAAAAATTCCCTTCCGGTCATTCTACTGAATTCATGTGAAAAGTCAATAATAAGAACCTGGTCAATACCAAGTCCTTCTAAATATCTCAACTTGTCATCGAGAGTGGTAAGATCCCCGGTATATTTATCCTTCAAAAGTACTTTTTTAGGATTTTCCTTAAAGGTTACCACCAAGGGGATATCGGCTTTTTCAGAAATAACTTTTTCAATCAAAGTTCGATGACCCAAGTGAAAGCCATCAAAAACCCCTATACTCAAGGCTACATTCTTATCTTCCCAGGCTCTTTTTTCTAATTCTTTCCATTCAAGAATTTTCATTAAGCCCCCACAAATCCATAGCCCCAATAAGTCCCGTTTTTTTCTAAGAGTGCTCGCAGATTCCCATCTTCATCAAAAACCCCCACCCTTTCTTTATCCATGGGAAGGGGGGATCGAAACCATTCTGATCTGATTGTTTTTCCCGATAATAAATCAGGAATAAACTCAGGGGAAATTTCAATTTCGCCCAAACCCCAGAGGGGGAGAAAATCCCGAACATTGAGGAGATGGTGTTCAGGGTTGAAAATTTTTGGGTCCACAGCTCGACTCAAATCGACTTTTCCAATGGAAAGTCGATTTAAAGTTATTAAATGACCACAAGTACCCGCAGCCCTCGCCCAATCCCTGGCTAATGACCTAATATAGGTGCCCTTGGAACAGTGGACAAAAATATCCAGGGTATCCTTAGCTTGAGATAAAATCTTTAGATCATGAATAGTTATTTCTCGGGGTTTAATTTCCAGGACTTCCCCTGCACGCACCCGTTCGTAGGCTCTTTTTCCATCAATATGAATGGCTGAATATTCCGGTGGACTTTGTAAAATTTTACCTTGAAATTGCGCCAAGGTACCTTCCCAAGATTCAGCAGGGGGTATGG
>CAZUXL010000003.1:7286-25372 GCA_964624355.1 uncultured Spirochaetales bacterium | reverse complement strand
CCCGTCGATTTTTTTATTGAGTTCAAAGGCATCTTTTAAACTGGTATCTGGGAAAAATACCACTCGGGGAATGGTTCTCATAACCAGTTTTTTTCCTAATTCTCTTTGAATAAATCCCGCAGCATGGTTAAGGGCTTCCACCGCCTTTTCCAAAGTAGCATCACTCTCAAAGGACGAGATATATACCTTTGCTAAGGAAAGATCCGGTGAAATGCGCACATCTTTAACCGAGAGAAAGGAATTAACCCGGGGGTCTTTCACGACCCCCAGGAGAATGAGGGAGCTAAGTTCGCTCTGAATAAGGCTTTCAACCTTAGCTTTCCGAACTTCCTTCATTATTTCTTTCCATCTCCCAATTTCTTGGCAATCTTAATAATTTCAAACACTTCCAGAGTATCACCCACTTGAACATCGGTGAAGTTTTCTAGGCCGACACCACATTCAAATCCTTCCACCACTTCTTTCGCATCGTCTTTAAACCGACGAAGGGTGTTGATCTTCCCAGTGTGCATCTGTATTCCTTCCCGGAGAAGATGGACAGAACAATTTCTCTTAATCTTACCGGAGATAACCATACAACCAGCCACAAGACCAATTTTGGGAACTTTGAAGGTTTCACGGATTTCCACAGAACCCACAACCACTTCTTTAAGTTCAGGTGCTAACATCCCTTCCATGGCGGTGCGAATATCTTCCACCGCATCGTAGATGATGTTGTATTTCCGGATTTCCACTTTTTCCTGGTCTGCCACAAGCTGAGCTTTGGCGGTAGGACGAACGTGGAAGCCCACAATAATGGCATTGGAAGCCGCTGCAAGATTCACATCATTTTCAATAATGGCACCCGCACCGGATCGAATCACCCGAAGGCGAATCTCGTTGGTGGAAAGTTTCTCCAAGGCCGCAGCCAAGGCTTCCACAGATCCATGTACGTCAGCCTTGATGATAACCTTTAGTTCCTGCATTTCCCCATCTTGGATGGAGTCATAGAGGTTTTCTAGAGTCACCTTCTTCACATTTTTTCCAGTTTCCCAGCGTTTCAATTCCTGGCGTTTTTCGCCGTACTCACGAGCTGTTTTTTCATCTTCCACCACTTGGAAGGGATCACCGGAAGAGGGTATACCGTTAAATCCTAGGATTTCCACCGGGGTGGAAGGTCCTGCTACAGTAATACTCTTACCTAGATCATCAAACATGGCTCGAAATTTTCCTGGGAAGATTCCTCCCACGAAACAATCACCAATCTTCAATGTTCCCTTTTGGATGATGACTGTAGCCACCACACCCCGGCCCTGGTCAATTTTGGACTCAATAATTCGTCCTTCAGCCTTCCGGTCTGCAATGGCTTTTAAGTCCAAAACTTCAGATTGAAGCAGAATGGTATCCATCAGATGGTCCAATCCCAATTTCTTCAAGGCCGAAATTTCCACATAGAGAGTCTGTCCGCCCCAATCTTCAGGCATAAGCCCTCTATCAGAAAGCTGCTGACGCACTTTTTCAGGATTTGCTTCGGGAAGATCGACCTTGTTAATGGCCACAATGATCGGTACTCCGGCTTCCTTCGCATGATCTATAGCTTCTAAGGTCTGAGGCATCACCCCGTCATTAGCCGCCACCACCAGCACTACGATATCCGTAATCTGAGCTCCCCGGGCACGCATTAAAGTAAACGCTTCATGACCAGGAGTATCGAGGAATGTCACATCACCCTTGGGAGTAGACACCCTGTAAGCACCGATGTGCTGGGTAATTCCCCCGTGTTCTCCGCCAGCCACGTTGGTGGTCCTGATGGCGTCCAAGAGTTTGGTCTTACCGTGATCCACGTGACCCATGATGGTCACAATGGGAGGCCTGGTGATCATGTTTTCTTCTAGATCCACCCCACCATCGATAATAGTCTCATCGTATAGGGATACAATCTTAACTTCGGTTCCGTACTCACCCGCAATAATGGTAGCGGTTTCGGCATCGATTTGCTCGTTAATAGTCACCATCATTCCCATGCTCATGAGTTTCCCAATGAGTTCAGAGGCCTTCAGGTTCATTTTCCGTGCCAATTCCGCCACAGAAATCACTTCCATGATTTCAATTCTTGTAGGAACAGGATTAGCTTTTAAGCTATTTTTCTTTGATAAATTAAGGGCTTTTTCAAATTCAGTTTCCCTAGTTCGAGCAACATAGCCGCTGCCTTTTTTGGTTCTGAATTTTTTAGGCTCGACTTTTTTACCTGTGGCTTCGGTAGAACTTGGAGGTCCTCCGGCACCAGGGCGATTAAACCCACCAGGCCTTCCACCACCGGTACCACCTTGATAACCACCGGGCCTTCCGCCGCCGGCTCCGCCCTGGTAACCACCAGGCCTTCCGCCACCAGCTCCTCCCTGATAACCACCAGGACGGGGAGCCCCACCTTGGTATCCGCCGGGACGAGGAGCGCCACCCTGGTATCCGCCGCCTTGACCTTGGTATCCGCCGGGACGAGGTGCCCCACCTTGATATCCACCGGGTCTGGGGGAATTACCCTGGTATCCAGGACGATCCCCACTGGGGGACTGGCCTTGGTAACCGGGTCTGGGCGAGTTGCCCTGGTATCCTGGACGATCTCCGCCCTGACCTTGGTAGCCGGGCCGGGGAGAATTTCCTTGGTATCCAGGACGATCTCCGCCCTGACCTTGGTAGCCGGGCCGGGGAGAATTTCCTTGGTATCCAGGACGATCTCCACCTTGACCCTGGTAAGCAGGACGATCACTAGGAACTCCCGGAACCACAGGTCTAGCCGCAGGAGCCGGTCTTTCCACGGGAGGAGCAACCGGTTTTTCAACTTCAGGCTTGGGTGGTAGAGGTTTGGGCTGATAGCCCCCCTCTCTAACTGATTGTCTTGGCATTGAACCAGGAGTAACAACCCCGGAAGGTTTTTTCTCCTGTGCAACGGAAGAGTCTTTCTGAGGAGCACCTTGAGGAGTGGATCCAGTATTGACCGAATGAACTACAACCTTTTTCTTGACGACCACGACTTTTTTCTTGTCCTGGTCAACGGGGCTCTGAGTCTTTACGGTTTCGACGCCTTCATCTTTGGCTGTCTTTTTAACCACAGATATTCTGGGTTTTGCTTTTTTTTCGTTCTCTTCAGTCATAAATCCGATTATTCCTCAGTGGTTTCCTCTTCGATCTCAAAACTTAGACCCACTCCGCAACTAGGACAGGTCGTCATGTCTAAGGTCACGCCGTGTCCGCATTCGGGACACTCATACTCTTCTTCATATTCTACGTCTTCCTCGCTCGGTTGAGCAACAGTCTGACCCTCTTCGTCTACAAATTCTACATTCTCATTAATTAATTGGGTCAATGAAGTCACGTCCAGAGGACTAATCCCTTCAATTTTAGCCAAATCATCCTTAGAAAGAGCCACAAGATCTTCAATCAATGACAGACCATTTTGAGCCAAGATATCCACAAGCCTGACTGAAATTCCCTCAAGCTCACTGATTCGGGTTATGGAACCACCCTCTTCATCTTCCAGATTTTGGTCCACACCGAACAACCGATGTGCTGCCGCTTTGCTTTCCTGGTTAATATCCATGTCGGCCAACTGTTCTTCAGTGCGAACATCGATACTCCAGTCCACCAACTTGTTTGCCAGCTTCACATTCAATCCCTGCTTGCCAATCGCCAAGGAAAGCTGACTCTCATCGGGTACCACAGCCAAAGCCTGTTTTCGACCTTCATCCAGAATAATAACCTGAAGAACCTGCGCAGGAGAAAGGGCATTACGGATAAATTCCCGAGGTTCTGGATCGTATTTGAGAATATCAATCCTCTCCCCCTCCAACTCTTTCATAATAGACTGGATACGCACACCCTTCAAGCCTACGCAGGCTCCAATAGGATCCACATCCTGCTTACTGGAACGCACGGCAATTTTAGTCCTATATCCCGCTTCCCGAACAATTTTCTCAATGGTAATAATTCCATCACTAATTTCAGGCACTTCAAGTTCAAAAATTTTCTTAACAAACTCAGGGTCTCGGCGAGTTAGGACAATTTGGAGACCAGTTGGGGTCTTCCGCACTTCCTGAATCATACTCTTGATACGATCCCCTACCCGGTAAGACTCCCGGGGTGACTGATTCTTCTTAGGCATGATACCTTCAGTCTTCCCCAAGTCAATGTAGATAACCCCATTCCGCTCCCTCTGATAATAGCCAATAATCATCTCATTGACCTTATCTTGGAACTCAGAATAGAGAGTGTCCTTTTGAATATCTCGCAGGAAAGCCTTAGCTCTTTGCTTTGCGTTTGCCACCGATTGCCGATCAAATTCCTTAGGATCTACTTCGATTAGAAGTTGATCATCCAGTTGGCATTCAGGGTTAAATTCCCTAGCTTCCTCGAGAACGATTTCAGCCACAGGATCATAGTAATCATCTTCATCCACCACTCTTTTCTGGGAAAAGATTTTTACAGAGCCAGCCGTAAGATCGGTTTTCACAACTGCATTTTCGTCAGTTCCAAAGGTTTTCTTATAAGCGGCTTTTAGGAATTCCTCGATAACCCGTTCGATCAGGTCACTGGATACGCCTTTTTCCTGGACAATCTGATGGATAGCATCACCAATTTCAGTAATCATTTATCCGAATTCTCCCCTAACATATCTAATCTTGCTTTAACAACTTGACTGCGAACGAAAGTAACCACCTCGCCCCTTTCAAGTATTTTCAGGGTTTCAGGTAAAACCTCATGCAATATTCCCGCCTGCCATTCAGAAGCACCCTGTAAAAGAAACTTTATCGGCCGTCCGACAAAAACTTCAAATTCATTCTGGTGTCTGAAAACTCGCTCTAATCCCGGTGAAGATACCTCTAAGTAAACATCTTTTTGATCATAAAGCACTTCAAGTCTTGGCATGAGCAGTCTATGTACCTTAGCGCATTCAGCAATACCAAAGCCCTCAGGTCCTGTAAGAATGGCCGACACCATAACGCGGTTATCTTTTTTTCTAACAGAGAGATCTACTAGAGAAAATCCCAGGGATGATGCCATCTTGGCGGCATCGTTGAAGACTGGATCGTCTTCATTGTCTAAGATCAAAAGTCCCCCGATAATAAAAAAGAGTCTTCTGAGAGACCCTTTTTTTAATGAAGAGTAATAATAGTAAAATCATATCAAAATACCCCCCGATTGTCAACTGAGAGTTCTTTTTTATCCCACCACTTGCACGGCATCTTGGGAAATCATAAATTACTTTTATGGATTCAGAAGATATAAACCGATTGGTCCAAAAGGGAATCGAAGCAGGAAAACTTAGGAATTATTCCCTAGCTGTTTCAATTTTTACCCATTTACTGGAAGAAGGATGGCCCGATGCCCTGCTCTTGCTCGGTAGGGCCTACCATGGATTAGGTGAATATTCCCTCGGTGCCCAATTACTTAAAAATTATTTAAACCTTTATCCAAACTCCGGTCCGGGGTGGTTTTTTTTAGGACGATCATTTTTAAATCTCCAACTTTATTCCAAATCCATTGGAGCCTTTTTAAAAGCAATTAAATTGGGTTCCAACGATTCCCAGCTCTGGGGCCTTTTGGGGACAGCATACATGAAAAACCGCCAACCGGATTTATCGGTGTCGGCGTTCCAAAAAGCCGTGGAAAGTAATCCCACCCATCGTGGAATATACATGGGGTACCTAAATGCCCTTCTCGTGCAAGCAATTCAAAAATTCCATCAAAACAATTTCCCCTTAAGTCGGCAAATCTTGGAGTTTCTAAAAAACCAGGGGGTTCAAAGTTCCACCATCCACGTCTATTTGGCAAATATCAATTCCATTATGGGAGATTTTTCATCGGCTTTAAGGGAGTACTCTCAAGCCTCGGTTTATCAACCAGAGGATCAATCCCTTTTATTACATCAAGCAGAATGTCTCATAAGCCTAGGTAAAATTACCGATGCTCAAGCTCTTTTAGATAAAATTCCCCAATTGACCCACCTTTTAGATCAAGAAGTGGCTCCCGGGGATATGGAAATGCGTTTAGCTGTTCAATTAATGAACCAAAAAAAGTACCGTCAAGCCATCTTTCAATCTTTAAAATCCATTAAAAAACCCCATCCCGAAGCTGGTTTTTTCTATACAATTACAGCAAATGCCTATTATGCTTTGGGGGATGCTACTAAAGCCCTCGCTCACTTTAGGCAAGCACGAAAACGTCTCCCTCACCAGGTAGAACTTCTTTATAAAATTCTATCCCTTCTATGGGAAATGGAAAACTATAAGGAAATAAGAGAAGAAATAAAAAACTATCCTTTACATAAGGAGGATGAAACCTGTAAATATTATGATCTCCTGGCTTTTTGTAAATTAAATTCAAATCCTGTTCAAACTATTCCAGATTTAGAAGATTTTGCACACAGGATTGGTCCCGATGCTTTCCTATTTGAAGCCCTAGGCAAAGAATACCTTCAAAAGAAGGATAGAAAGTCCTCCTACACTTGGAATATTAAGGCCTTAAAACTTCACCCCGCTCTCAAACCTGCTCTTTTAAATCTTTTAGAATGTGGAGAAGTTAAACAAAAGTCCTTAGGAAAATACTTAAAAAAATACCTGGAGTATCGCTGCGACGACTTACAAATCACGAAAATATATACGCGCTTACTGTTTACAGAATCCCGGTATCCAGAAGCCATTAGATACATCCAAAAACAAATGGAAAGATATGGAATGAATCCTGGACTTAATCGCTCTTTAGCCTATTGCTATCGTCAAGATCATCAATACGAAAAAGCCTTGGCTCTCTACCAAACACTTCTTAAGCAAGAAGAAAAAAACCCAATTTATATTACCAATGTCGTTTATTGTTTAGAAAAAACAGGTCAAGGAATTTTAGCCGAAAGGTTTGCTACCAAAGCCCTGGAAATGAATCACAATAATTTGGAACTCATTTTCTATCTGGGTATCCATTATAAAAATTTAGGAAATCGTAGCAAAGCGAGTCAATATTTCCGAAAGGCCTTGGAAATCAATCCCCAATTATCAGTACCCTGGAATCATCTCGCCGACTTGGCCCTAATGGATGGGGATATACCAAAATCTGAACGATACCGGAAGCAAGCAGAAAAACTGAAGGTCTAAAAAATTACCTTGATTAGGACCATAATTATACTATACTTAAGCCGGAGGATAAAATGACAAAGGCTCTCGATCTATTTCAGGCATACGAATCTGGGAATCTCCCAAAAGATGGTGGTTATATTATCTCCACATTTTTTGATGTGAATTCAAATTATGCCCGATACGAGCTGGTTTCATACAGCGCAGTTAAAAACATCTACCTCTCAGAGGATGGTTTAAGCTTTCAATCAGACGGAAAAAAAATTCATGTTCTTGTGGAACCCCCATCCTACTCAAAAAAGCATATTGAACCCATTCATAGGGATAAAACTGAGATGGTTCCCCACAGATTTAAAGAAATGGAGATATACACAGCCCACAACCAAATAAAAGTCATGGTAAGTAAAGAACCCATGCACAGCTATTCATCTTTTACAGTTTTAAAACCCACAGGGGTTAACTTCTCCCTGGTATTTTTCCCTGGGGATGAACTTCCAGCTACCATAGATTTCTTTTTTCAAAATTCCTTAAATCGTGAAGCGGGAGTGCCTAAAGCCGATGCTGTAAAAGTTGCAAAAATCATACTTTCCATCGTACCTCAGATGGCTTTCTCTTTTTAACACTTTCCAATAAAAAAGAGGCTCACCGAAGTGGCCTCTTTTTTTATTTCTTATTAGGAATGGCTTATACTAACCCTCTATTAATATTGTACTGGGCTATGGCCAAATTGGCGATGGGTACAGAATAGGGAGAACATGAAACATAATTCAAACCCGCATCCATACAAAACTCAATATTCTCAGGAACCGCACCATGCTCTCCACACAGACCTTTTACTAAGTTTGGCCTGGTGAGAGTTCCCCTTCTAACGGCGATCTCAATTAAATCTTTCACATTGGGATCCAAATTTTTGAAAGGATTACCATTGAGAAGGTCATATTGGGTATAGTCGGGCATGAAGGAATTGAAATCATCCCGGGATAATCCCAGGGTAGTTTGAGTTAGATCATTGGTACCAAAAGAGAAAAACTCCGCATATTTAGCCAACTTACCCGCACCTAAGGCTGCTGCGGGGATTTCCACCATGGTTCCAAATTTAAGATGTATGGATCCTTTGTTTTCTGGTTTTGATGAAGCCTCTTCAAGGACTTCAGCTAATCCTTTATAGGAAGCACCTTCAATTTTCTTCCCATAAATGATTTGTTTAAGCTCATTTTCACTCATGATCACAGGAAGCATCACCTCAGGTTTTACATCAATTCCTTCAGCTTTTAACTTGTAAGCAGCCTCCACCACGGCGTTCATTTGCATTTCGTATATTTCAGGATATGAAATCGCCAAACGAGAACCCCTATGTCCAAGCATGGGATTGAACTCTGAGAGTTCTTCAGTTCTTTCCATCAAAGCCTTCAAAGTCATTTTTGGCTTCCCATCTTTACCTGGGCCTAAATGCTCCAAGAATTTTTTACCATCTTCCTCTGTATGAGGGAGAAATTCATGGAGCGGGGGATCAAGAAAACGTATGGTAACTTCTCTTCCCTGCATTATTTTTAAGAGTTGGTAAAAATCATCCCGTTGAATGATCTGGAGTTTTTTAAGAACCTTAGCCCTTTCAGCTTTAGATTCCGCCAGGATCATCTCTCGAAATAAATTAATCCGACTCTCAGCGAAAAACATATGTTCCGTTCGACAAAGACCAATCCCCTCAGCGCCAAATTTCAAGGCCAGATTTGCATCCCGGGGTGTGTCTGCGTTGGCACGAACATGGAAGGCTTTCACATACTTCTTTACCACAGCGATGAACTCAAGTAGACCGGATTCGGCGGGGTCTGATTCGATTAAATCGGCTTTTCCCACATAAAGATTGGGTTCGCCATAATAGGGAACATCGATACTGATGAAATCCCCTTCTTTAAGGGTGACGTCCCCGATTTTAGCCGAAGTAGCTGCCATCTTCATGTCACTGCGGACTAAGGAAACTTTACCATATTGCCTGGCGACCACAGAAGCATGGGCTGCGTAACCACCTTCACAGGAAATGACACCCTTGGCAAGTTCTACTGCTTTAACATCATTAGCATAGGTTGCAGGCATACATAATATGAGTTTAGGGTTGCTGTCGCCTTTCTTCATGGCATCACGATAGGCCGCGAGCATACTATCGGTGGTAAAATATACTCTACCAATAGCAGCGCCTGGAGCACCTGCAATACCACCTTTGAAAACCTTCAGACCCTTTACGGAATCTAACCGGATGACAGGATGGAGGAGTTCATTGAGCTGTGAGGGCTTAATTTCTTTGATGAGATATTTTTCGTCGATGACTTTTAATTTTAACAAATCCAAGAGAAGTTTTAAATCGGCTCTGGTGGATTTATCACTTACAACCCTCTGCTCTATGAGCCAAAGTCGCCCATCTTCGATGGTAAATCTTAATGCTCTGATTTCCCTATATTTCGTTTCGACTTTTTCGGCCAGGGAAGTTAATTTTGAATAATTTTCCTTCTCCAAATTTGAAATATCATCCCCTTCCGCGAGAGCTTCAAATTGCTCTCTTAGGAATTTCCCTTGAATTTTCTTCTCACCGGTGACCACGTTCCGAGTAAAGAAATCCCCAGAGGCAGAATTACTTCCAAAATTACCATAAGCCATGGCTTGGACAAGAATCGCCGTGTCATTGTTTCCCAGATCCCCATCGGATTTATTTTCTATAGCGATCAACTCTCGAATTTTTCCCAGGACGTAAATCAACTGGGTATTAGAATCTTTAAAAATTTCCGCCGGAAACAATTTTTGACCAAAAGCAATCTCAGCCTGAAAATCATTGACCACAGGTTTCGATTCCACCGTTTTCTCACTGGCGGTGATTTTAGAGGCTTTTTTAGCAGGGGCTTTTACACTTACTTTACTTTCCAAAATCTTTCTTACTTTCCCCAGTTCCTCGGAAACTGCATCCAGTGATTTTTTATTATCCAAAAGTTTTTTTTCTATTTCTTTGGATTCGGGTAAAGCTTCTAAAATTTTCTTATCTAATTGCAACAAACCGCGAAGAAAGAAATAAAATTCCTGAGCAGCAAAAGTCCGTCCCACATATTTACTAAAACCCGGAAGTATATCAGCGGTTAGTCCTATATTGTGAATCGAAGGATAGGAGGAAACCTGCATATTGGGGCTTATAACCGCTTTCATCAAAAGAGGCTTATCTTTATCACCAAAAATTTTACCTGTTAACTTATTAATTAGAGCCAAAAATTTTGGTAATTCTGATTTTAGATCTTTATCACTAAAATTCAGGGATACATCACTATCAATGATGAAACCAGGAAGAATTGGTAATTCCAAAGATGCCAAATCCATGATTTGCGTCCCTCTGGTTCCAATTTTGTCCAAAATTTCTGATTTTTTTATGGCTTTTCCCGACTCAAACAGGTGCATGTTATTTTTCATATAGGATCCTCTTAAAACAATTCTAGAATTTTACCCACGGGACCGCGTAAAAACTGCTCAAACCTTGGACTGGCACCCTCTAATAGATATTTACGAATTTTAGAAATATCCTTTATATCTTCAGCGGTAGCGGCAGCCAAGGAAAAATAAATGGAGGTTCCATGTTTTACCTTCCCCCATTTAAAAAGAGAATTTATATCGTGAATGACTTCACCATCGTAATAAACGATAACACGGGTGTTGGGATATTTTACCTTGTAGCTGTCAATAATCCTTTTCCATGCTTCCACGTTTCCATTGTGAAATAATTCATTGGTAACTTGGATACCAACTTTTGGACTTTGTGCCATCCGGCCCCCTAAAGGGGCTGGGGCTTTTTGAACCAGGTGGGCATTATTGGGCGCAGCAACAGCAGATGGAGATCCCGAGGTTCCCACGGCAATGGTTTGTATGACCTCCGCGGTTACGGGAGTTTTTTTGGATCTGGCAGTTTTAGTCGCTGTTACTGACTTTGTCTTCACCGAAACCTTTTTCGGTGGTACAAATTTGTAGTTTCCTTCCAAAAGACCAGCAGGAGTTTTAATTTTCGAATTTTGAAGAAGTTGCGTTGCGGATTTTATGGCAGAATCAATCAAGGATAAAAATTTCTTATCCGTGAGGAGTTTTTCTGTTTTTTCAAAGGACCCAAAGTAAAAACTAATTAGTTCATTAGCCTTGAGGGTCCCTAAGGACTCCCAGTGGGAGTAATTTTTTGGATTAAGAACTAAAACACCCGACTCTGGGTGATGATAAACTGCGACGATATCAAAAGAATTCCATTTAAGAAGTTCATCTGATAGGAAAGACATATCATTGTACGTCTTAGGCAAATTGCAAGAAAAGGATTGATATTTAAACTTATCAACTAGTACGGATTGAACCACTGGAAGTATTTGGTGAACTTCCATTTCTTTAGAATTCAATAGTTCCTGTAAAGAGTCCGCGAGATTTACCTTACTAGTTAAATCTTCCACTACCGTATTAACGGATCTAAAGTGTCCTAAAGATCTGTTAAAACTTGACCGGGTTGAAAAACCCTCAAACTCGTAATCATTATTAGATTTCGTCATGTTCTTCCCTCTCGGTAAGTGTAAAATAAAAAACCTCCCGGTGCAACCGGGAGGTTTTGAGGAAAGTTCTAAAGTTCTTTAGGACCGCTTCCAGATCTGGGTTTTCTACCCCTCTTCTGAGGAGTGGAATCTACCACACCCTTTCGAGGTGCACGGCTTCCCCCCCTAGTTGCTTTTTCAGCCTTTACAGCTGTTTCAGCCGGGGCAGAAACATTTGCTACGGCACCAGGAGTAGCTCCTGTGAGCATGCTAAGGTAATCGGAACCGATATTATTGCTGGTATCCTCTTCTTTACCCGTTGGGGTATTAGAGAAGGACTGAGCAATATCCTCCCGAACAGTGGATCTTCGGCGACTGAAGGAAGCAAAAGCAGCATCCTGGAATCCTTTGGATACACCATGAAGAAATTCGTTTAGAACACCAGCCATTCCGTCCAAAGTGGACTTCTTGCGCTTAATAGATGTAATATCGATATCCAACAACAGACCAGGTTGAATATGGTAGGGATTAATCATGTACTCAAATCGATTAAACTCGGTTTCGAGGAATGTCAATCTCTCTTCCATCACCCGACGCTCGATGGGAAATCTGTAGGCATACATTAATTGAAGTTTATCCTTCATTAAAATTATACGTTTTTTCAGTTTTCCTTTTTCGTAGACGTAGGTTCGATTCATTTTTTCCACGTCAGTTTCGCTGGCGTTGATAAAAGTAATCTCATCCCAGACTTTGTCGGCATTTTCATAAAGAACATCGCCGGTCTTGTCTTTGATTTTTTTACGGATCTTGTTCTTGTATACGCTGCCTAAATCTTTGAAATCGGTGACCCGTTTCATAAACTTAGTATCTTCATATACCATTTCCAACACATCCCAGAGGTGATCCACTTCGAGTTCGAACTGTTTTACCTGGGCATCATAAGAATTTCTCTCATTTATCAGCTGGGCATTGTCATAATATCGAAGACGAATTTTATATCTTTCGTCGGGCAACTTGGAATCGTCGCTCTCTTCGTATTCTTTGATAATGAGTTCGCGGGCATTTTTCAAGTTTTCAATGAACTGGTATCCCATTTTTGAGGTATCAAGAATGGAGGTTATGGAGTTCACTGAAGTGTTGTAACCCCGATTTCTGATGTTTTCAATATCAATGATTCTTTTCAGATTTTCACGAACGTTGAGTTGATCAAATTCACTTGGATCAATTTCAGCCCGAAGACCGGAGAGTCGATCAAGAAGATCTTTTCCCACCACACTGTAACGAGAAGAACGAGGATCGTCCTTGCCATCGTCGGTATAGGATTTTACTTTCTTAAACTTCTCGAAAATGATCTCAGAGTCCGAAGGCTCATCAGCACCACTGTCCAGAAGACTATCTTTCCACTTGTCGATCTCTTTGTCGATCTGATCGATGATATGCTTAGCCAGCAATTCCTTGATCAAATATTCCACAGTGACCTGGTAATGGAAAATTGGTGAAATGAGTTCCGAGTCAAGAATATTGACAGAGAGTTTCACGTCACAAACGGTTTTTGGTTTGTACAGGTTGTCCTTGAAAGAACACTTTACAATAGAGTAAGCGTTCTCACCTCGGATAAATGCACCCACGTCTGTCTTCTGACGAAGAAGGGCGTTGGTCATATTCTCCAGGTCGTTAACACCCCGTTGGATGTGTCCCTGAAGATGTCCGTACATATTAACGATGGATTTTTCAATCTCACCGGTATTGAACTTGTCAGCTCCACCGACTTGGTCAAGAATCGCAGAAATCTCTTTCGGTGTGTACCGAGCGAGGGTTTTAGCTTCTTCTTTGTCGATGAAATTTCTAACCTTTTTTACCATCTCGTCTTCCGAGGTGACAATAAACCGGTTAAACATGTTCTGATAGTTCTGGTTAAAGTAGTTGTATACCTTTTCCTTCAATCCACCCATTACATCCAGCCGCTCTAGAACCTCTTTAGGGAGGCGAGCGGTGACATGGTTCATAACCTTGTCAACTTCTTCTTCAAGAAGTAGATCAACCTCAGTCTGCTGATCTCGGTATTCCTGAGCCAGAGAATTTCTGGAACCGACAGCACTAGGTTTTTCGGGGTGGAAAACGTTAGGACTCTTAGGTAAGTCGATGCTTCCCATTTCAAACTCCTTCGAATGTCTTCTGTGAATGATTATCAACAAGCCTTGGGAAAATGTAAAGCAAGTTTTTTCACTTTTTTTCCATTTTTAAAAAAAAGTGAAGATTAGTTAAATTTTCTCCCTGAGATTTCACTAAATTAGCCTATAATTCAATATATTGAGGATAGGCTCTGGGTATATTCTGAAATATACTTTGAATAAAATTGAAAAACGTAAAAAATAATTGATTTCTATCTGCAGAAAGCAAAAATATTAGGTAAAATGGAAATATGAAATTAAAAATTATTTTTTGGGTCGGGTTAGTCTGTTTCTCCTCACCCCTGTGGGCCCAAGATACCAGAGATAAGTCCTTAGACTTCATTATTTTGCTGGATAAGTCCCTATCCATGGATGACAAGATCGATGCTGTAAAAACCTTTTTCCGCAGGGAAATTCTTGAAAAACAAATCAAACCAGGGGATTCGGTGCTTCTGATCACTTTTTACGGAAAAGTAGAAGTACTGCTGGATATGGCCATTACCTCAGAAATTGAAATCACAAAAATCTCCGCTACTTTAAATACAGTAAAAGCTGATGGACCGTATACGGATATTGGGTCGGCCATTGACTTCACGTCCCAGTATGTGGAAAAAAATCCCCGAATGGGGAAAAGGCAGCACTTCATCCTGCTCACGGATGGAATACAGGAATCCCCGCCAGGCAGTCCCTATGCCGGCCCCAAGGGCTATCTTTCCCATCCATTTTTGGAAAATGCCAAAACCATCGCCCAATCGGGTTGGAAGATTCAGATTTTAGGGATTGGTTCTCAAACCGAAGCCTCCGCCTTGGCGGATGAACTCTCTGGATCAGCTAAGGTTTGGGAGGATAGCCAATCCATGCTCAGGGAAACGGAAATAGACTTTTTTGAAGATCTCAGGCTAACTGAACCGGCAAAATTGACTTATTTCTCTGGGGCACCCCATCTTAGTTTAACTGTCAATGCGGAAAACCTCCAAAAATCCAGACTTTTAAAAATGGATAAAATTTATTTTCTCTCGGAATCGATTCCAGATAAATTAGTTTTAGGGAATAATTTCTTCATGGAGATCACAAAAAATGGTACCTACACTCTACAAATTCCCATTGAACCGGAGGCAATTTCTCAAATAAGTGGAAAATCAGGGGAAATTCTAATAAACTTTTCCGGAGACCTCGCCTTGTCCCCGGGGAGATTTATGGCTAACTTTCCCATATCAGAAGATGGGTCTTGGTGGATTCCGTCCTTACTAGCCCTTGCCTTTTGTGGATTATGCTTCATAATTGTTTTACTAATGAGAAAAAACCGGTTTGTTCCGGAAAATGAGGAAAGGATTGTCCCTAAGAAACCTTAAGGAATTCATTGATAGAAATACCCAGTTTGTCCTCACAGCCCATGTGGATCCCGATGCGGATGCCACAGGAGCAGAGTACGGCATGTTAAAGCTTTTACATTCCTTGGGAAAAAAAGCAGTTATCTTCAATAACAACGATCCAGAATCGAAATATTGTTTTTTTGACCCGGACAACTCCTTTCATTCCCTGGAAAATGAAGGTCTGCCCGTGGATCTTCAACCCTTTGCCTTAATTATTTTAGATACCTTGGATTTGAATCATATAGGACTAGCTAAGGACCATCTCTACAAAAAATGTGTGGAAGCTTTTATCATAGATCATCATTCCGCAGGTATTCTTCCGGATTGTGGTCTCTTAGTGGATGAATCCGCCGCCGCTACCTGTCAAATTATATTTGATATCTACAAGTATTTTGATAAAACTCCGGATTTGAACGTCTGCAAGGGATTATACACAGGCATCGTATATGACAGCGGTGGATTTATTTACCCAAAAACCTCTCCCCACACCTTTAAAATTGCCCAGAAATTGGTGGAATTGGGGGTCAAACCCAAAGAGATTCATTCCAATCTCTTTGAACAAATCCCCGCATCCCGTATGAGACTCTTGGCCAAGGTGCAATCGACCTTGGAGATCCTATTCTCCGATTCCTTGGCTATACAGGTATTAACCCATGATATGCTGGTTTCCAGTAAAGCCACTTACAATGACTCCGAATCCTTCGTGAATTACCCCCTAAAGTGCCAATCAATCAAGGTTTCCGTCCTTTTTAAAGAAACAGAGCAGAAAAAAATCAAATGCTCCTTACGGTCCAAGGGAAGCATAGACGTGGCTAAAATTGTACTTCCCTTCGGGGGCGGGGGTCATAAAAACGCCGCCGGCTTTCTATGGAATGGGAGCCTTGAACAAATTAAGCTTAAAATACTAGAATCAGTGGAAACTGCTATTTTAGAGGACATTAACCCCCATTGAAAAGATCCATCCTTATCTTCCTTATTCTCATCCTATGGTCCTGTAATAAGGATGATTCAGCTGCTACAGCCTTAGTTTTTCGTGAAAAATCCACCAGTCAAACGAATTTGGTTGCCTCGGATTCTGAAAGATTGAACCTGGTTCCGGCCAATCTCCCCATTCCCCCGGAGTTCAGAACCCTGGATGTACAGAACTTAAACCTGGATAATGATGTGGATGAAGAACAAATCATCCTGGTAAGCGGCAAGGACAATCTTAGTTCTCCCCTGATTATTTATATTGCAGACTATGATGTGATAAGAAAAACTTTTTTTAAATCATGGGAATCTCCAGTTTTAGCCCGGGCTAATGAACCTTATAGTCTTTTCATTGAAGACTTGATCGGGGATCATTCCAGAATTATTGCCCTGAGCGGCATGGATGATAAGGGTTATCAAACCATAAACCTTTTTAAACTGGATGAAAAAGCCGGTAATAGCGGACTTACTTTTTCCACAATTTTAGAGTTATCCACACCGGGAAATTTAGAAATTCAGCGACCTCTACGGTCTCAGGCCTATGATTTAGGACAAAAAAACGAAGAAAGTTATACCATTGTCACGGAAACCAACGATCCCAAATCTTCCAATCTCTTGGATATTATTCGTACAACCTATGGTTGGAGATTTCAAGATAATCGTTATATCATGACAAAAACAGAAAAACTTGCGAAGGATTCTAAAACAGACGTTGCCCTAACGGAACTCTACAAATCTGATGATGAAAAGCTAATCAATTTTCTTACGGGCCCCTGGTACTATATCTCCCCAGGTAACCCGGACGATGTGAAGTACATCTCCTTTGATCCGCAGGAAAAGATCTTCAATTTTTTTTCCGCCAAATCTCTGGAACAATTCTTTTGGAAAAAATCCACCCGAACCACAAGAAATAGTTTTTTGATCCAGGGAACAAATAATCTGGTTTTGGAAGATCTGATTATTTCCATTTCCATTATCTCCCTGGACACATTGAATCTGGAAATCCGGGGCAATTCCACTTGGAATAGCGGTCTCTATGGGAAGATTGCCCCCAGTATTCAAAAAAACCTCATGAATGGGAGGGATATTTCAAATTACCAAAGAAAAGGGCCTTCAGGTTTTTACAGGAATGAACATGGGTTAGAAATCAACTTTGACCCACCATTTTTTACTAAAGTAGAAAACGGTGTTAAAACCACGGGTTCGGCGTCAATTTATGAATTAGGGGGAATGATCCTTCAGTTAAAAACCCTGGATGAGAATGGCCGGAGTCAAAAAGTGGAAAACTACTTATTTACAAAATCCGAAGAAAATAGGGATTTGAGGACGGTAAGAACCCTTAAATTATTCCCTGGAAAGCTATCCATAGAAGGCTTCGAACCTTACAATCAAGATTTCATTAAACTTGAACAGATAGAAGTTCTCAGTTCTTCAGAATAAAAGGAATATTTTTTTCTTTTAGTAATTCCAAGGTTCGAGTGTTTCCATGGATCATTACTTTAAATAGATCCTGTTCGGAAAGTATTTCCACATCAACCAGGTATTCTTTCATTTGTGTCAGTAACTTTTTGGCATTATTTAAGGAGCCAAAGGCACCCACTTGAATCAAAAATTCGGGTTCCTGAGGGATTTTTGGAATCTCAATTTCATTTTTTATTCCCCAATACCGGATATATTCTTGAAAATCCAATATTTCCGATTCCATATTGCCAGGGTAATATCGACTCAAGATATTTTTAATTTTTAATTTTTTTTCATTATCAGAATATTGAGCCAGTTCCCAGAGAAGCACAGGACTGGGAATACCCAAGGTGTGGGCACTGGCTATCTCAATTCCGTCCCGGGCTTCCACTTTCAGGTTTTTCATTCTCAGGATTCTACCTAAGAGTACAGCACCGGATTCTCTCATGGACTGGGAAGTAGAAACAGACAGGTATT
>CAZUXL010000003.1:0-7276 GCA_964624355.1 uncultured Spirochaetales bacterium | reverse complement strand
CCAGCCATTTCCGCATTATCAAAATCCCCGGCCTCAATCCATAAATGCCCAAGTCTTAATAGGCTTCCCTCCTCTTTTAGATAATCGGAACGAAGTGCTAGCAGGTCTGCGGCGTCTCTAAACCGCCCCTGGAGTTCATATACCGCGGAAAACCGGGTCAAAAAAATATCTTTGAGCTTTTGAGAAACCCCGGAGGATAGGATCTTTTCTCTGACACCTTCCAGATCAGCTGTGGAACGAAAACTGGATAAATACCTAATAAAGACCAAGGAATCTGTCTCTGGGCTGAGTTGTATAGGAACTTCAACAGCCCATGAAAGTAAGGTTGATAGAAAAAATAGCCATGGGAAAAAAAAGTTAAAACGGAAGATTTGTTCTATCCTTGTCTTGGTTTAATTTGGACTTTCTCCTGGAAAATAGGGGTAAGGCACAGAGAAAGCCCACAAAAAAGGAAACCATGGCTACGTAAAAGACAGGAACGGCCTGCCAAGTTACGAATCCTAAAGAAATGGTCACCTTATTATCCAAATTGAATCCAATGAAAATTAGTACTAGGGAAGAGAGAACCAGGACTAGAATTAATTTCCAGGGCACCCTTAACTCCTTGATTTAATACCTTTTATTGAACGCCAAATCTGTAAACCGCCATAAACAAGGGCGCCGACAGCGCCGCTGAAAAGAAAGAAATCTCCTAGACCCCCAATAAAAGGAAGACCTGATACCACGGTAAGAGCACCAGCCCCCACAGCCAGCATTCCCCCTAAGGATCCTTCTTGTTTTTTAAGGTTGTTTAATCCTGCTGCGGCTATGGCCACACCAATTCCGATGGGAATTAACTGAAATCCAATTAATGAAAGGGCAGGCAAACCACTAAGTACCATTAATCCGACTCCCGTTCCTATACCAATGGCTCCACGGCCCATGGACCGACCAATTTCATCACGACTTACGACATCACCCATTTTTTTCTCCTGTATTCAGTTTAACACAATCAATGGCGGAAACTACGTTGACCGGTGAAAACCATGGCAGCTTTTGCTTCATTACAAGCTTGAATGACTTCCCAGTCCCGGATCGAGCCCCCAGGTTGAACCACGGCGGACACCCCTTCCTTCAAACCCACGTCAATTCCATCCCGAAAGGGAAAGAAAGCATCGGAAACCATGATGGAACCGGGGATGCCCCCTTTCTTTTCTTTCACTTCATCCTGAATCTGCTGACGGATTTTTTCATCTTCCATGGTGTTAAAAGCTGTTTTATACCGCTCCCAGCAAAGTCGGTCTTCCAGCTTTCTGTAAGCCTTATCCCGGGCTATTTCCGCCACCCCTACCCTATCTTGTTCCCCGGTTCCGATCCCCACGGTGGCCCCGTTTTTCACATAGATTACAGAATTTGAGGTCACGCCGCTTTCCACCAGCCAACCGAAGATAATATCATCCATTTCTTCCTTGGTGGGTTGCCGGTCAACTTTATAGGTGATTCCCTTGTGGGTGGTTTCTGCAGGAAGGTAATCCGCCGGGGTAAGACCTTTGGGCACGAAGGACCATTGAACCACCACGCCCCCGTCCATGAGGGATTTGAAATCCAGGGTTCTTTTTCCTATATAAGTTTGAAGTTTTGCCATGTTTTTAATAAACATAACCCGAATATTGGGTTTTGTTTTAAGCAGGTCCATGACCCCTGGGGCAAAATCCGGAGCGACTACTACTTCAAAATAGGAATCCAAAATAAGCCGGGTAGTTTCCAAATCCAAGGTCCGGTTGACCGCCACGCATCCTCCAAAGGCCGCGACCCTATCGGCCATGTAAGCCTTCACAAAGCTTTCCAATTGAGACTCACCCAAGGCAACTCCGCAGGGATTGTTATGTTTGATGATGACCGTGGCGTCTTTGTCTTGGAAATACCGGAGGATGTTCAAGGCGGCATCCGCATCTGTGAGATTTATCTTGGAAGGATGCTTCCCCGATTGCAGGAGAACAGGCTCGCTGGCCAGAGGATGCCCCCCTTGAAGACACTCCACCTCTCCCAATACGAGATTGCCGTTCACCAATTTATAAAGGCCTGCTTCTTGATCGGGGTTCTCCCCGTACCGCAGGCCTTTTTTTTCCCCATCGATATCCCATTCCACCCTTTCATACCGGAGGGTTTGACGATTTTCCTCATCAAAAAAGCTGATTTCCATTCCTTTGGGAAAGGAATCTTTTTGGATCTCTTTATACATGGACGAAAAGTTTTTAGCCATTATTTACTCTCCTGAAAACTATAAAGCGCCGACAAAGAACGGGAGTCCACAGCATCTAAATAGTCGGAGATCGCCTGGTCATAATCCTTAATTCTTTTAAAAGTATCTTTAGCCAGGTCAAACCTCTGGGTTAAAGAAGTTTTTCCCCCATTTTTCTTAATATCAGCTAAAATTTGGGAATAAGCAGAAGGATTACAAACCGCAGCGATCCGTAAATAGTTTTTAGCCGCAGCTCTAAGCATGGTCGGTCCACCGATATCAATATTTGCCCTTGCGTCCTCTGTGGTTACACCCGAAGCGGCTACAGTGGCTTCAAAGGGGTAAAGATTCACCGCTACCAAGTCAAAAGTAATCCCACCGGTGCGGCTGAGATCCTTCACGTGATGGTTGTTATAGGTTTCACTTAAAAGACCCAGATAAATTTTAAAATCTAAAGTTTTCACCAATCCCCCCTGCATTTCTGGCTGACCGGTGTAATCTGAAATGGAAACCAGCTGAGGATGTCCAGGGCCAAGAAGTTTTTCCAAGGATTGGTAGGTTCCGCCGGTGGAGTAAAATTTTACACCGGGACAAATTTCCATGAGGGATTTTGCAAAGGATTCCAAACCTGTTTTATCCGAAAGGCTGATGAGAACATTTTTCACACTTACCAGATCGTCGATCTGGCTCACACGATTGAGGGCCATGAAAACTCCTGAGTTTAAATAATTAAGATTTTTTAACCAATTTTTCCAACAAAGTGGAGGTATCTTTATAACTTCCATTCAATTCCAGAACTTTTTCCCAGGCTCTTTTTGCTTCTGCGAAATTTCTTTGATTATGATAAACCAGTCCAAGATAGTAGTAGCTTTTAAAATAAAGGGGATCAATTTCCACCGATCTGTTTAAGGATGCGATGGCTTCGGTATACTTTCCCAGATGACTTTGGCATTGACCCACCAGATACCACCCTTCCAGATGACTGGGCTCTTGAGCTACTAAAGTTTCAAATTCCACCAAGGCCATGGAATAATCTTTTTCCCTCATCAATTTCTTGCCCAGGGCGAAGGATTTTTTTTCGTCAAAGGACCGGGACTCTTCTGAAAGAATATCAAAGACCACCAAGGTTCTGTCATCGTTGGGGTGATTGGTACCATAAAAACTATCCACGTCCTTGATCAGGGCTTCCACGGTTTCCCGGGAGGATTTTTCCACGTGGCTCATGAGGAACTTTTCCAATCGCTCCACCCCATAGAACTCACCGGTATCAGCCCGGGCTTCTGTGATTCCGTCGGTGTAAATGATTATCTTTGAATCCGGTTCCAACTGGAAACTCATGGCTTGGTATTCCGCATCGGGGAAAATCCCTAAAATGGTCCCATCAGCCCCTTCACCACCGATTTTAAAGGCATCCTTCCGGCCTTTGGTCACGCCTATGGCACTATCGTGTCCGGCGGAGGAAGCCCTGAGGGTCCTGGTCTTTAAATCGATCACCGCATAAAAAGCCGTGAGGTAGAAGCCGGTGTCCATAATAATGGCCGCCATGTCCTTATTCACGTGTTTAAGTACTTTTTCCGGTTCCCAGAACCGTTTGGTATAGTACTCAAAATAGGCCTTCACCATGGTGGTAATCAGGGAGGAAGGAACCCCATGACCGGAAACATCCGCAATCAAGATTCCCAGACGGTCTTCTTCTAAAAGAAAATAATCAAAATAATCGCCCCCCAGTTCTTCCGAGGGTATGGCAAGACCGTACATGTCAAAGTAAGGGATTTTTGGGAAGCTTTTGGGAATGATGGCCTTCTGAACACTTTTTGCAATGTTCAGTTCCCTCATCATTTTGGACTTATAGTTTTCCAGAATGAGATTCTGTTCATTCACCTTCCGCAAGGCTTCATCGCGCTCCATGGTGATTTTAATAAAATTGTCAAAACTGGATTCAATTACTTTCTCGTAGGCTCTTTTATTGGTCACGTCTTGAATGGTGAGGAGAATGTATTCCACCCCTTCTTCTTGAGCCCCTTTCCCTGTAAAGGTACAGGTAACCCGGGTTTCATCCTTCGCTGTAATGATCATTTCCAGGTCGTCGAAGGGATTCTCCAAAGCAGACAAGGCTTTTTCTTTAATCCGGGCCACCGCTTCTTTTGACTTAAAAATCCGTTCGAAGAGCCCCTGACCCAGGAGCTCTTCTTGGGTGTAGCCACTCATTCTCACTAAAGTCCCGTTGACGAAAAGAATCTCCCCCTGCAAGTCCAGAAGAATTATTCCCATTCCCACAGAATCCACTAAGGTTTCCATTTTCATATTTGATTACCCCTTTCCAGATTTAAAAATCAGGAAATTCCAGGCCCTCCCGGAGACAGTAGGATTTGATCGTATTGTACATAAGCATGGTGATGGTCATGGGCCCCACACCATTGGGAACAGGAGTGATGTGGGATGCAAGGGGTAACAAATCCTGATAATCCACATCTCCCACCAGGGAATAGCCCTTGGGTGATTGGGGATTGTCCACCCGGTTAACCCCCACATCGATAACCACGGTTCCGGCTTTCACCATGGAAGCCTTCAAAGTATGGGGGCGGCCCACGGCTGCGATAATAATATCAGCCCGGAGAGTATGATCCTTTAGGTTTACCGTTTTTGTATGACACACGGTGACGGTACAATGATGGGGAGCCTGCATGAGCAAGAGAGCTAAGGGTTTGCCCACGATATTGGACCGACCTAAGATAACCACTTCTTTTCCTGCTAAGGAAAGTCCCGTTAACTCTAAAAGTTTGACCACCCCGTGGGGGGTGCAGGGTAAAAAGGTGTCTTCCCCTAGAACCATTTTACCGATGGAAACGGGGTGAAACCCATCCACATCCTTGGAGGGATCAATTCTATGGATGATTTTTTGAGCATCCATGTGATCCGGCAAGGGAAGTTGAATGAGGATGCCGTCCACCGAGGGATCTTGGTTAAGTTCATCCACCAAGGCCAAGAGCTCTGTTTCTGAAAATTCGGCTGGTTTCCGAATGTCTCGGGATATCATACCCAGGTCATGACAGGTCTTTTCTTTGGCTGTAACATAGGATTGAGACGCGGGATTCTCCCCCACAAGAACCACAGCCAAACCTGGTGATCGCCGAGTAGCGGTCCAGGTTTTAACCTGCTCTCCCATCCGGCTTCTTAAATTCGAAGCCAATTCCTTTCCGTTCAAGATAATGGAACTCAATAAATGTAACCCTCGGATAAATGATAGGTTTCATCAGTATAACCGCACTCTAATAACTTGCAAAGGGGGATCAACTAAGTTGATGCTTGATTTTTTAAATAAAAACCGTAATAGTGAACCCATGAAAAAGCACTTAATATGTCTAGGTATGCTCTTTATAATGGCTTTTCCGGCGTTTTCCCAAGAACAAGCCGTAAGTTTCAATGATAAAAAGGCCTTGGGCGACAAAGTATTTAACCTGGATATAGGGGTGGATGTGCCCCTTTTCTTTCAATCTCTCACCGGAGAGATCAAAACCACCAACCTAAGCATAGGAGGAATCCTAGGGGTCAGCATGGAAGGCTATCTCAATAATGATTTTAGACTTGGCGGTGGATTTAAACTTAATTTTTCCTCTAACCCCAACGGGAAGTTCTTGTTTGCCCTTCCTTTTTTCGCACAAGGTTCCTACGAACTGAAATTTTACCCCTTTAGGCTGGTCTCCAGCTTGGAAGTGGGCGCCATCTTGCTTTCTTACGATGTGGATATGGCATTGAACCCCTTTTTAGCTCCGTCCCTAGGATTTTACTACGTTTTGGATTCCAAATGGTCCATGGGCTTGAATACCCGGTATTGGTGGATTCCTCAGTATTACTGGGGCAAAGAAACCTTGGTCAATCAAAGTCGTTTAGCTAACTTTATGGAAATATCCTTGGGCTTCTCCTACTACTTCTATTAATAAGGTCAGGATTATTTATGAAACACCTTCTTTTAACAGCCATGTCTCTCTTATTTTTATTCTCTTGTACAGAACCTACCCAAGGGATGTTTTATAGTATTGAAAACGAGAAAAAAACAGGGGATGAAACAGAGCTTGTTCCCAACACCATTACCGTGGGGGGAATGACAACCTTCAACTTCAACTCCCAGTTGTATTTAGCGGCCAATAGTCTCTATATCAAGGACGCCAATAACACCTGGAGTAAGGCCGCTCCTAGTCTTCCCAACCTATCCAGTCCCTTAATATATGATGTGGAATCCAATGGTGGGACATCCTTGTTTTTAGTCGCGGGGGATGGAAAAGGTTCAAGCAATCTCTATAAATCCACTGATGGGAATTTCTACACTCAGATCACCACGACTCTTGTGGGCCTTCCAATGGCCCTGGTGCCCGTTGTTAAAAGCCTTTCTTCGGAAGTATTATTGATTACTTCCACAAACCAAGTCTATTCCCTCACAGGTGGAAACTTAAATACCACCGCTCTTCTTCCTGCCGCGAGTTATTCCACACCGGTTACCCAAGCGGTCTACCATGGTTCGAATTATTATCTGGTGAACAAGTCCTATCTTTTTACCGGGGCAAACCTTACATCGGTTATGACCAGTAATGTTGTTAAAACGACCACTGGAAGTAGTTTGGGGGATTTGGGTGGAATAACCTCCACAAACTATCTCAGTGGAACCACAGCTGAATTAATAATTTCCACTTCTTTCGGTACAATCCTCAACCAAGATGGGGCAGATTGGAAAATCTATCCTGATACCTCCATCTTAAAAGATACCACCGGCAGTACTGTTTTGGAACTGGGAAGTATTTTTGAATACACCCGTAACTCTCAGAATGTATTATTGATGGGAAATATTGGTCATGGTTACTCTGAAGCCTATCTCAATGGGATCCCAGCCACGGTTAAAACTTCCTCTCCCACTATCACCGGTGATTCCCTGTTTAGCAATTCTTCCATGGGTAGCAAAGCCAGCGTCACAGGATTTCATGTATTCAAGGACACCCTCTATGCTTCGAGCTTAGCAGGATTCTGGAAGAACAGCGGTAATGATTGGAACTGGGAATAGTT
>CAZUXL010000002.1:36812-101999 GCA_964624355.1 uncultured Spirochaetales bacterium | reverse complement strand
TGGAACCGCTTTTTATTATAAATTCAAAGAAACCGGGGCCATTTGGGCCAATTGCCACGAACTTCCCGAGGAGAAATTTGAACGTCTAAGAGCCTCGGTGGAGGAAATGACCCTCCTTTGGGAACCCATTCTCACCCAACTGAACCATCAAGGGAAAAAGGTCTTTCTCACCCTGTCCCCGGTGCGCCATCTGAGGGATGACCCCACAGAAAATTCCCTGTCCAAAGCCCTTTTGAGAGTTTTTATACAAAATCTTCTTGACAAGAATTTGGGGGATTACTTCCCTGCCTATGAGATTCTTCTGGACGAACTTCGGGATTACCGGTGGTACGCTGGGGATCTTGCCCACCCTAGTTCCCTGGCCGCAGAATACATCACCGGAAGATTCTGGGAGGCCACGGCGGGAAACCGACTTAAGGTGGTGGGGAAAGAATACAAAACACTTCAGCTACGCTCATCCCACATTCCCCTGCATCCCCATTCAAAGGAAAATCAAGAAAGATTAGCCTCTGATGCCCAGCAGTGGGAAAAATTCTATAAAAAGTACCCCAAAGAGTCTTAGAACCGTCTATTCCGCGTAAAAAGCTCTCAGGACTTGAATTAAAGCATTATGATCATCTAAGGAGCATGTTTCCCTGGCGGAATGCATGGCCAGAATGGGAATTCCCACATCCACGGTTTCCATCCCCCCCAAGGCCCCCGTCACGGGACCAACTGTGGAACCCGAAGTCAAATCAGAGCGAATAATGTACCTTTGACAAGGGGTGTTCGTGGTCCTACACAGCTGTTCAAACCGGGTAGCCGAGTATCCTGAGGTGGCATATTTCGCCCCTGCACTGAGTTTTATTACCGGGCCGCCTCCCAATAAAGGGGAGTACCGGGGATCGTGCCGATCGGTAAAATTGGGGTGAAGGGCATGGGCGGCGTCCACGGAGATGACGAATCCCCCGGCTCTGGACCGGTAAATATCCTCATCCCCACCGCCAAAACTTAAAACAATCCTGGAGACCGTATCCTGAAGAAAACTAGAGTGGGCGCCTCCTAAACTCAAGGAGCCCACTTCTTCGGCTTCAAAAAAGAAGGCCATTTGGGTTTTAGCCCCAGGTTGGGTAGTTGTCAGTCCTTCTAAAAGGGCGTGACACCCCGAAAGATTATCAATTCTCCCGGAAATCAGTAGGCGACCGTCCAAGGTGCTGGGTTTTTGAAGGGGATAAAAAAATAAATCTTGATCGATGATTTTTCCAGGTTCAATTCCCAAACGTAAGGCGAGCATTTCCTCCAGGGAGTTTTGTTCAGGCTTGTCCAAAGTCATCAAAACGCTGAGGTGGTTCTGGGGATCTATGATAAATCCCCCTTTATTCACGTCCCGATTGTAATGAATAGCCAGATTGGGAATAATTCCCAAGGGCTCCTTCAAATCCACAGGATGGATATGGATGGAGCCATTTTCCAAGGTCACGATCTGTCCGGCGAGAGAGAGCTCCCGATCAAACCAGGTGGAGAGAATGGGACTCCCATAAACCTCCACCCCCACCCTGAGCAGGTTATTTGACTTTTCCTGGCTCAGAATTTTAACCTTCAGCCCCGGGGAATCCGTATGCGCCACACCGATGGACACCCCGGTTTCCGCAGGATTTCCGTCACCCACCCTGAAAGCGGCCAGACCGCTCTGCCCACGATGGACAAAATACCCTTTCCCCGGGGCTAAAACCCATGACTCTTCTTCTTTTAGGGGTAAAAATCCCCGGGAAAGAAGTTGTTTTGCCAAAAAATCCCGGGTATGGACAGCGGTGGGACATTGTTCAATAAGCGAAATAAAAGAAAGGGAATCATGACTGAGGTTCATAACTACCAGTATGACTTATATTCTGTTGAAATTCCAAGTCCGGAGTGGAAAGCCAATGAAGAAATAACTCTTTGGATTTTAAAGCGGTTTGGGGTTCATCGTGAAAAGGATCATGGTAGGCACCTTCCAGGGTCTGTACCGTCAATCCCTGGAATCGACTTTGAAGGAAAGGAATATTGTAGTTCGCATCCACCACCGTATCCGCCGTTCCTTGAAGGACCTCTATGGGCCAGTAACTTACAGGCCAAAGGAGGGTCGTTTTTTCCCATTGGGACAAGGCTTCCACCCAGGATTTGGGAACATAGGGTATGAACAGGGGATCCTTGGCGAGGAACTCATTATATTCATTATTTCGGCTTGAGGCCCCATATCGGGAAGGAAGGGTGGGTGTTACCGTATAAACTAAGGGATGAAAGGCCATGGAAGGAGCCCACATCCAGGTGCGTACCAAGGGTGCGGTAAACCAGACTTTCTGAATCTGGTGAAGACCTTCCTGCCGGGCTTCCATGATAGTGGCGCACCCGGTGGAATGACCCATGGCGGCCCAAGGTTGACCCCAGGGACGTAATGTGGTCATGGCGGAGAAAGCTTGTGCGTACGCTTTAAAGTCCCCAATTGCAGCTCTCTCCCCCTCGGAAAGTCCGTGACCGGGGAGATCCAAAGCCACCACCAGCCATCCCTGAAGCACCGCAAGCTCTATATTTTGAACCTGGGTACCCGCGTGCTCCAGGTACCCGTGCACCACAAAGAGGGTTCCCTTAGGACCCGCTGGGGAGGGCTCTTGTGGGGTAAAAATATGGATAGAAATCCCCTGCTCTGTTTTAACCCATTCCCAGGATCCCACAGCCTCGGACCAACCATAAAACTTCCGAAACTCCTGGTTCTGGGGATTCCAGTCTAAAGGCATCTCCGGGGCTTGGGAAAATAAAGGACTAGTAAGAATACTTAAACCAAATATCAATTTCATCATTAAATCCATAATAATATAATGCTAGGATTTTGGTTAGATACCAAGGGGGGCGAGAGTATTTCCCCTGTGACTTTTATATAACTTTCCATCCTTGACAGGATAAAGCCCCCCTCTTATGCTGGCACCGTGATAGTACAAACGAATACCTCGGCGCACCAGGATAAAGCCCTGCTCGTGTGTCTTATGTCCGGGTCCATGACCGAAGAAACTGGAAACTACCATTTAGCAGAGTTGGAAGGTTTGTGTGAAACCATGGGGGTCATGGCCCAACAAAAGCTCCTTGTGCGTCTTAGGGAACCTCAACCTAAATTCTTATTGGGTACCGGAAAAGTGGATGAACTGGTTCAAATTGCCCGGGATGCAGACCTGGATTTCATTATTTTTGATGATTCCCTCTCCCCAAGCCAGCAGCGGAACTGGGAAGCCATCGCCTCCTGTGCGGTGATAGACCGCCAGGAAGTGATCTTGGAAATCTTTGCTCAAAGGGCCAAAACCCGGGAAGCGGTTCTGCAAGTGGGCTTGGCCCGCATGATTTATTCCCTTCCCCGGCTTACCCGGCGGTTTGTGAACCTCAGCCAACAAAGGGGGGGGGTGAAGGGTGCTAAGGGAAGCGGCGAAACCCAGCTAGAATTGGATCGACGGGTTGTTCTGGATAAAATTGTGGTTCTGAAGGATGAACTGAAAAAAATCCGGGAACAAAGGGCTTTGACCAGAAAAAAAAGGGTGGGGAGTTCCCTTTTACAAGGGGCCATAGTGGGATACACCAATTCTGGGAAGTCTTCCCTGCTCAACGCCCTGTCCGATGCCGGTGTCCTGGCAGAGGATAAACTCTTTGCCACCTTGGATCCCACCACTAGAAAAGTGTCCTTGGGACCAGGACGGGAACTATTAGTCACGGACACAGTGGGATTTATCCAAAAGCTTCCTCATCAATTAGTTGAAGCTTTCCAGGCCACATTGGAAGAATCCCTGTATGCGGACTTCCTCATTCATTTGGCCGATGGGAACCATCCCCAGGTGAGTGCCCAAATAGAAACTTCGCTGGAAGTTTTGAAGGAACTGGGAGCTCAAGATAAACCCATGATCCTAGTTCTCAACAAATGTGATCTCTGGAAAGAGGATCCCTTGAAACAAAGGATGCTGGAAAACCTCTATCCCGATGCGGTGTTTATCTCTGTTAAAACCGGCGAAGGGCTGGAAACCCTAGCCCGGAGATTTGAGGCTGAAATTGATCTCCTGTCTCCTCGTATTTGGTTTGAATTCCCCCTCACCCGGGGAGATTTGGCCGCACTGCTTCACCGGGAAGCCCAGGTTCTTTCAGAAGAATACACCGATACGGGAATCCGTATGGAAGCTTCGGTAACCGAAGCCCTAAAAGCCAAACTCTTGGATTACATGGTTGATTGAATTCCTGAGACCCGAGCTCCCCCTTCCTTCTGGATTGCATATCCTATCCACAACCCGCCTGGGTGGAGTTTCCCAAAGACCTTGGGAAAGCTTGAATTTAGGGACTCACGTGGGGGATGAATTTCAGCGTGTGGAAGAAAACCGCAAAAGGCTTCAGACCGAAGCCCAACTTCCCGGGGATATTTTTTGGCTGAGCCAATGCCATGGAAGCCAGGTAGTTCAGGCCGTCCCAACTAAGATTCCCCCTGTGGCAGACGGGAGCTGGACAGATAAAACAAACCAAGTCTTGGGAATTCTTACAGCCGATTGTCTGCCCATCACTCTTTGGTCCGAGGTTGGGGGGAAAATCGCCGCCCTCCACGGGGGATGGAAGGGTTTAGCCTGTGGGATTCTGGAAAAGGGAGTAAAATCACTCCAAATCACCCCGGAAAAAATCCATGGCTGGATAGGCCCAGGAATCTCGGGACCGGCCTACGAAGTGGGGGATGAAGTCAGAACTCAATTCCTTCTTACTTACCCCCAAACCTCCCAATCTTTCACGCTCAATGTAAGGAATAAATGGAACTTTGATCTATCCGGGGCGGCCAAGTCCATTCTCTTAAATTTAGGCTTGAAAAATGTCACCGAGTCCGGCTTGTGCACCCACGGGGACTCCCAGAAGTTCTTTTCCTACCGCCGGGATGGGGAAACCGGACGTATGGCTACTTTAATCTGGAAATCAGACTAAAGGCCCTTCTTTTAAAAAGTGCTGAATCAGCTGAATGAAATAATAGAGGTTTTTATACACTTCAGTCATCCAATCTTTTAAATTTTTGTCCGTGGAATTTTCCAAGGATTTCCAATTGGTGATAAAATCATGTTTGGGTTTATCAATGTCATCTATCGCCTGCTTCAGGGCTTTGGCAATGATTATGGCGTGGTTTGAAGTTTCCAACATAAAAACCTTCGCTTGGGCGTTTATGTCCTTTAAGATTTGGTTTAAACTGGCCTTTGCATTAGCATCCCTTTCGAAACGCATAAGAAAACCCTTGATTTTCAAACCCTTGTCGGAATCCTCGGCCAAGGAATCATCCCAAACCACCAACTTTTCCGTGAGCTCCATCAGAGCATAAAAGGACTCGGAAAAAGGCTGACTCAGGGGGGGAGAATACCACTGCCCCTTCACCAGGAGCAAGTTGGCCAATTCCCTCACATCCCGCTTGTAGTAATCCAGTAAAAAGGCCTTGAGATAGTTCAGAGGTTCCACAAAAAGGTAGCCCCCCATCATTTTTTTCCCAAAGGTGAGATTGGCTTTTTCCGTATAGTTCTTGGTTCGGGAAACGGCATCGGTGCCAAAAACCTGCTTGACCAACTGCTGCACTTTTTGTGTTTTCCGTTCTTTGAGAATTTTTGCCAAGGTTAAATCAGCGGTGGTTTTGATAATATTCAAATACGGATCCACAATTCGTTCGTTGGGGGCCTTGGACATGATCTTGAAACCGGGTTCCCGTCCAAAGTAAGTGACCATGTATTGAAGGAGATTAGAACTTTTCAGGCTGGAGAGGTTGGTCACCACTTTTTTCCAAGCATCCCGATTGACCACGTCCACACTTCGGTACTGTTTTAGTACGTCCAAACACCAATCCCAGGAGACGCTGGAGGATATTCCTTGGCTTACTTCCAGGAATTCCTTCAAATCGTCCACCACGTAATCGCCGCTGATGGCATCCCACCGGGGAATGTAGGTAAAGTCCCTTTCAGGGAGACCCGAGTCGAATTTTTTTAGAAGAAAATAATAGTTAAAACCTATAAAATCCAAAAATATAAGGATTTGGTTGTACAGCCCATCCATGCGTTTTACGGTCTCCGCATCAAAACTGGAGAGGAACTCCAGCATACCTTTTTTCAGCTCCTCACTGAGCTCTGTCAAAGGAATCTGAGTGGACCTGGTTCTGATCGACTGCTCTTGAAACATGTCTTCCAGTTGCTTCTGCCGGTCGTTCAAGTTCAATTCAATCAGAAGGGTTTTTAAGGCGCCGGAATTTGCCGCATTTCCTAAGATGGATTGAGCGGGGCCAACCACGGAATATATTTCGTAAAAGATCTTTGGAAAGGCCGGTTCTACCAGATTTTGACCAATTTTTATATATTTTTTGAAATTTCTTTTAAGAACTTTTTTAACATCGCGGAGTACACGATTTTTTTCTTTATCCGGATCTCCCCCCAGGCCAAAAATACCCAACATTTTTTCCCAGAGATCTAAAATAGAAGTTGAATTACTGTCTTTTTCTACGGCCATGTTAAATCCTTGTGTAAATCTAGGGCAGTGACCAGTCCCTGTCAACGGCTGTCACGGATTATTGACATAAAAGAAAAGAAAAGGCTACGCTGAATCCATGAATAAAATTGCAGAAGAATGGAATAAGATTCTCGACACTTGCGTGGTAGGACGTTCCTTGAGCCGGTACGGTCGGGAATTGTATTTCCCCAAAGGTATCGTCGCCCAGGCTAGTGAAGCAGGGAAACTGGCCACCACATTCAATGCTACTGTGGGTATGGCCTACGTGGATGGAGAGCCCATGATCCTTCCCACGATTCAGGACAATCTCCCCCGCCTATCCCCTACAGAGGCCGTATCCTACGCCCCTACCGCTGGGGATTTGAAACTCAGAAATCTCTGGAAAGAGGAACTTCTGCGAAAAAATCCCCTGCTGGAAGAGGATAAAATTAGTCTTCCCGCTGTGGTACCCGGGATCACCAACGGCCTGTCCCAGGCTGCGGATCTTTTTGTGGATGAAGGGGATCTGGTCCTGATTCCCGATCTTTGCTGGGACAATTACCCCCTAATTTTCGAAACAAAACGGTTTGCTAAAGTCGTTCCTTACAAAATGTTTACCCCCGGAAACGCCTTGGATCTGGAATCCATAGGCCGGACCATTGAAGCCCAGGGATCACCTGCGAAAGCTGTGATCATCCTCAATTTCCCCCACAATCCCACGGGATATACTCCGGTAAAATCCGAGGCCTTAGCCCTGGCCGCCCATCTTAAAGCCATCGCCGCCAAAGGTACGGATCTTATTATTATTTGCGATGATGCCTACTTTGGACTTTTCTACGATGAAGATGTGTTTAAACAGTCCATATTCGGTCTACTCTACGATGCCCATGAAAAAATTCTGGCGGTGAAGGTGGATGGGGCTACAAAGGAAGACTACGTCTGGGGCTTTCGAGTCGGGTTCATTACCCTGGGTGCCCGGGGATTAACTCAAGATCAGTTTGTAGCCTTGGACGGGAAAATCAACGGTGCAATCCGCGCCTCCATATCTTCTTCCAGTCGGGTGGGACAAACCCTTTTGTACAAGGAGTTATCCAGCCTCATTTATCATGGGATTAAAACAAAGTATGCCCAGGCCTTGGAAGAACGGTTTCGGACAGTAAAAAAAATCCTGGAAACTAGGCAAACTGGTAAGGTCATGAGAGCCCTCCCCTTCAACTCCGGTTATTTCATGTGCTTTGAACTGGAGAGAGGAAATGCGGAGGAGCTCAGGAAGTACCTGCTTAAAAATGAGGGCATCGGAACCATCGCCCTGGGAGACCGGTTTTTAAGAATCGCCTACGCCAGTGTGGATAACCGGGACATTAAAACCCTCTATCAAACCGTTTTCAAGTGTGCCGACGAACTTTATGGCCCCCAGTAGAATAGTTTTTTTTCTCCTGGGTGTCCTCCTCGCCTCGTGCTCCTCGGGGTCGCGGGTGAGTGTAATGGTAACCGATATACCGGAAATGGCCCTCTATGCCGAACTTTACAATGCCTCCCAAGGATCCTACAGGATCTCGACGGAATTTCATCCCGATCCTGGGTCCCGGATCAGATATTCTCAAAACATCCCGGACCTTTTGGTCAGCAGGAATCTCTCTCCCCTGGGAAATCGAGACAAGTTCACCACTCTGGATTTCGTTTTTGGCCGGGCATCCCAGTCCCAGGACAATTTTTATCCCGGTCTTTTGGATATGGGAAAAGCGGGAAGCAGCCAAATTCTTCTCCCCATATGTTTTAACCTTCCCGTGATCTTAGGACTTAAAACCACATTCTCTTCAGAATTATCCGGTTTGTGGATCAACTTTCCCGACATTGAAGCCTTCAGCGTAAAATTTAATAAACCCAACAGAAATCCCCCCAACTTGGGTTACAGCCTTCGATGGGGAGAAGACCAAATGGCCAGTATTCTATTCCGTTATAAAGTGGATATCCGCTATCCTATGGGGGGCCCTTTGAATTGGAATGAGGATGCCCTCACTCAAGCTCTGGGTTTTTTAGGCAAATCCCGGGAGAATAATGCCACGGTTTTTGAGGATCAATTCACCTCAAAATACCTTCCGGGACATGGTTTCCGATTATTGACAGATAATAGAATACTCTTTTATCCCTCAGATTTAAAAAACTACCTGAATCTTCCTGTCAACCAGTCTGCCCAGTTGGATTTCAGGTATCCTGCTATGGAGAATAGGGTAATGGCCCTTTCCCATGTGGTATTTCTAGGGATCCCGTCTCAAGGGAAATCCCGAGAGGCCGCAGAAGACTTCTCTTCCTGGCTCTTAAGAACCAAGACACAGATCGAGATCTTAGATTATGGTAAAAAAAATCAAGTAAAATCCTTTGGGATCGCCGGTGGATTATCCTCCTTGCGTGATGTGAGTGAAAAATATATCCCTGAGGCCGATACCCGATTGATAGGACTTATCCCCCCTGGCAACGCCATCGAATTTCCGCCGCCCTTACCTGCAGAATGGAATATTCTATATGGGGAACTAATCTATCCATGGCTGAATAAAAAGTTACAAAACTCCGAATACCCCAGTCTCACAGATGTTTACCTTCGTTGGGAACAAGAAAGAAAACGTTGACAGTCCTGAAATGAGGATGTAATATCATAAAATAATATAATTTCATGGAGGTATACCATGGCAGAAGTGCTATTGAAGGATATTACTAAGGTTTATGAGGGGGATGTTCTGGCCGTTGATCGGGTGAACATTACTATTAAGGATAAGGAATTCGTCGTGCTTGTGGGACCCTCCGGTTGCGGAAAATCCACTACCTTGCGAATGGTTGCCGGTTTGGAAGATATTTCCGACGGTGAATTAACTATCGACGGCCGACTGATGAACGACGTGGCTCCCAAAGATCGGGATATCGCCATGGTGTTTCAGAATTACGCCCTCTATCCCCACATGTCTGTTTTTGAAAACATGGCATTTGGTCTGAGAATCCGTAAATATTCCCAGGAAGAAATCAACAACCGGGTGGGTGAAGCGGCTTCCATTTTGGAAATCCAGTCCCTCTTGGATCGTAAGCCAAAAGCCCTCTCCGGAGGTCAGCGTCAGCGAGTGGCCGTGGGTCGGGCTATTGTGCGAAAACCCAAGGTTTTCCTTTTCGACGAACCATTATCCAACTTGGACGCCAAGCTCCGGGTTCAGATGCGTGCTGAGATCTCCGGACTTCACACCCGCCTCCAGGCAACCATGATTTACGTGACCCATGACCAGGTCGAAGCTATGACCATGGGTGATAAGATTGTGGTCATGAAAGACGGCGTGGTTCAGCAGATTGGAACACCATTGGGAATGTACAACAATCCCATCAACCGATTTGTTGCAGGATTTATCGGATCACCACCCATGAACATGCTCACCGTGATGGTGAAGGATGATGCGGGTAAAATTGTTCTGGAAGAAGGAAATTTCACCCTAGTCACCGAGGGAGCTCAAGCTGCCGCCCTCAAACCTTACGCGGGAAAAGAAATAATCCTGGGTATCCGTTCTGAGGATCTAAAACTCACCGAAGGGGCTACCAAAAATTCCATGAACACCCGGGTAGAAGTTATTGAGCCCCTGGGTGCGGAAATTCATCTCTTTGTGGCCACCGACAACCATCAGCTCATCGCCAAGGTAGAACCTCATCACCACTTCCATGTGGGTGAGAATGTAACCCTGGTTCCTGATTTGAAAAAATGTCATTACTTTGACACCGAGACTGACAAGTCTATTATGTTCAACGAAGAAGCTTCCAAGACTCTCTAAGTCTCGAAAAGCATAATAGTAGGAAGGCTGACCTAAAAGGTCAGCCTTTTTATTTATCCAAACTTAAAGCCCCAAACTGTGGGGGCATAAAAAAAGGCATACAGACGTTTCAATATGTCTATATGCCATAATAAATTAAACATGGGCGCTGAGGGATTCGAACCCCCGACATTCTGCGTGTAAAGCAGACGCTCTAACCAGCTGAGCTAAGCGCCCGTTAATGATGGAAATAACATATCGTAATTGATTCGGTGTGTCAAGTTGGTGAATTTCTCATTCTAAAAAAAGCACCACGGCTATCCAGACCTTACCCTGGAGAGTCACCCCCAAGCCCCAAGCCTTCCACTGAGTCCCCAAAAGTATTTTCCTATGACCTGGAGAGTTTAACCAGGCTGGTGTTAAGGAGGTCAAATCCTCTCCGGCTCCTAAAATTTCCCCTAGAATTACCGTTCGCCGTGTCCAGGCAAACCGCTCCGCCGCCCGTCCTCCCCGGAGATCCCTATGGGAGAGGGCTCCCCGGAATGCCAGCTCTTTTGAGTAGTCCCTGGCTGTTTTTATTAACTGCTCATCCAAGGTCAAGACTGGAAGATTATTTTTTAACCGGGCTGTTACCAGGCTGGTCAGAACTATTTTTTCCGCTTCTTCTTCTTGACTAAAGATGTTCATTAGAGGAAGGAATAAAATTAGAACAATTCCAATATAAAAGTTTCGTATGACTTTCATTCCCATCCTGGTTAGATTGTAATGTAATTATTATGAAAGAAAGTGTTTTGTTTGTATATTGACTTGTAATCATTTTCCTTGGGAGTAAACTAAAGCAATGAAAAAATTGTTCATACTTTTTCTTTTGAGTGTCTCCTGGGGTAGTTTCTTACATGCCCAAGTGACCGACCAAGAAATTTTCCTCCAAGGCGAGCGCCTTTGGCAGGAGGGCCGGATCGATGCGGCCTTGGAACGGTATCAAAATCTCCTTTCCCAAAATCCCATGTCTCCACTGGCGCCTTCCGCCGCATGGAAAAACACCCTCGGATTGATCCGGTTAAGTCGTAATGAAGAGGCAGGACGCACTTTAGAGGCCGCTCTCCTACGGTATCCCCAACTCAATAATGTGCAAGCCCAATTCTGGAAATCCTACCTGCTTTTGGAATCAAAAAAACTCGACCTTGCATTAGCAGGGTTAGAAAAACTCACTTCTTTTTCTGCGGAGATTGGAGCCGATTTCTGGTACCATCTGGGAAGAGCCAGGGCCTTAGCGGGACAGTGGGAGACGGCTCTATCGGCCTTGGAAACCTTCAAGATACAAAAGGGAAGGTCATATTTAGAATCTCCCCAGCCCCAACTTCTCTTGGCACAAATATATAACCGTACCGGTCGACAGGTACTTATTCCCACCTTGGAAGTCGCTGAAACCTGGCCGGAAGACTCAAAACAACGGTTGATATGGGAAAAAGCGGAAGCCTTCTGGACTCTGGGAAATAAACCTGGGGCCGCTGAGCTTTGGAACGGTTTGATTTTAGGCACTGGAAGCCTCACCGTTTCTGCCTACATTAGACTTTTTCAGTATTATGAAACGGAAAAAAAAACCCAGGAATTGGGTAGAATTCTGGCAGGGGCAAAATTAAGGCTCCAAAACCAACCGGGTCTCTTGGCGGAACTCCAAACCCGTTTAGGGATTCTTTATTATCAAACCGGCCGCCTTCCAGAAGCTTTAAAACTACTGGAAGAATCGGTCTCAATTGATTCCAATTCCGCCGCAGGTCTAGGGGGACTTTACCTGGTTGCGGAATTGGAAAAATCCTCCCAGGGGGTTAAGGCTTTAGAATTGACCGCCAGCCTTCTAGCCAGAAAGCAAGAACCTCAGGACTTACTCCTGGAAAAAATGGCTTCTCTGAGTCTAAAGGTGGAAAATTACCCCGAGGCCTTGAAGTATTATAGTCTCCTTGCCCCCACCCAAGGGATTCAAGCAAGCAACAGGGCTTTTTTCCGAGCGTACGCCCTGGCAAAAATGGGACAACCGAGAGCAGCCTTAGATCTCTTGGATCCCACCTTAAAACCCAAGGAAAAAAACCTTCTGCTCCCATGGCTTAGCCTTCAAGGGCAATTAGAAAACACCCTTCAATTGAAACCCCAGGCTGAGGAAACTAGGAAGACCCTTCTTCTCTTGGATCCCAGCAACCCGAGCATTCAAATTGCCAGCATTTCCATGGCTCTCCAAAAACAAGATTCGCGGGAAGCCCTTAATCTTCTGGACTCTTGGGATAAAGCAGCTCCAGATTTAAAAACACGCAATCCTGGAATCTACCCTCAAAATCGATATTTGCGGTCCCTGGCACTCATTGGTCAAAAAAACTTCACCAGGGCTTTGAGTACCCTGGAGGATCTTTTAAAGATTTCCGATTTTCCCAAACGATCAGAACTTCTACCCTACATTTATTACTACGCTGGGTGGTCAGCGTTCAAGTTGGAAAATTCCGATACCGGTAAGGCTTTCTCCTATTTTTCTACCCTGGTGAAAGAATTTCCAAAAAGCGAATTTATTGAGAAAGCCCTATACTGGGGCGGTTGGACCGCCATGAGTTTAAAAAAATGGACCGAAGCCGAGACCTTATTCCGTCAGCTCATGTCCAGCGGTAAATCCCAAGAATCACTCCAAGCCCCTTTATATCTGGCCCGATGCCTGGAGGCTCAGAGTAAGCATAATCTTGCATTACAAGCCTACTTGGACCTGGGAAGAGCCAGACCACCAGGACTTTGGAGTGCCCAGGCCCTTTTGGAAGCCGCCCTTCTGAAAAAAACACAAAATGACCTTCCGGGATATCTGGAACTCCTCCAGGAGACCGAAAACCGATTCCCCCTCTCTCCCCAGGGAGAAGAGTCATTGGGTAAAATTGTGGAATCGGCCTTTGATTCCAAAGATTGGGCTAGGACCGTGTCAGCTGCCGTCCAATATCGCAGCCATTACCCCAAAGGTTCCGGTAAAGACAGAGTTCTCCATCAAAGTGCTGCGGCCCAATTAGCCCTGGGACAACCCTACGGAGCGGTACTGGCTTGGATGGAACTCATAGAAAACCACAAATCCAGTCCCTTCCGGGGAATCGCCCTATTTGAAACAGGACAACTCTACTTTACCACCGGGGATTATTCCCTTGCCAAAGAACTGTGGACAAGACTTAAACAAGAAGACCCTGGCACAGCAGCGACCTATAATCTGGACCGGAGGCTCCAAGAAGTACGATTAATTCAAGAAGGGGCCAGCGAAACGGAAAGTAAACTCAAAGCTTTGGTAGACCTTTCAACCCCTGAAGGACGTCAAGCTCAAGTAGCCTTAGCTCGATACTATTTATTGCAAGGAAAACAGGAAGAGGGAAAAATTCTCTTGGATCAAGTGCAAACCAAGGGAGATACTCAAGCCTCGGCCTCCGCCCAATACTGGATTGGGGAATACTGGTTCAGGCGCAGTCAGTATAAAACTGCGGGAGAGGCCTTTTTAAAAGTCCTTTCCTACAGATCCACAGATAGGGACCTCACGGCATCCAGCCTTTACAAAGCCATACAGATGACGGTTTTGACTAAAAATCCTTCTCAAGGACGACAAATTCTCACAGCTTTGGCGGCCAATTTTCCTGATTCAGACTGGGTGGTGAAAGCCCAGGAACTCCTGGAGGCCAAACCTTGATACTTAAAAATACAGCCATTGTTTTTTTTCTTTTAGCTGGCTTATCCGGGATTTCAGCCCAAAGTCCTGAAGCTCAAATAGACACTGAATTAGTACTTCCCAGTATGATATTGGAGGTTCAGGATAAGGAAGGTCCGGTGCTCTCCGGTTTGTGGACTGCGGAATGGGATGTGGCTCTCCCCGATGCCACCTACACCCTCCCCGCCCCTAACCCTTTACAATATCCGACCCTGGAAGATCTTCTAGATTCCCCCGCCGCCTTGCTTCCCTCCGGCTCACCAGCCCTCCCGCCGGATTGGAATCTTCTTACCTCCCTCGGTCTCACTTTAGGTATCCCCTACCGGTTTGGACTGGATGTGGAACTCATGCGCATAGGAAAAGTGCTGCCCTTCCGTCTCAATTTTAATCATAACACCCTGGATTCCTTTTGGAGCGGACAAGGATTTCATACCCCCGGTAATGGATTTTCCTCCCGGGAAACTAAAATGAACTTTGATATTTCCCAGGATCCCACCCGCTCCTGGGGCTTAAACCTGGGGCTTGTGGAGGTAAGTCAAGGACTCCAACGCCTTGCACAGGATTATCATTCCTCCGAAAGCCGGGAAGCCTGGATCTCCGGGGAATATCGCCTTCCCTTGGCAAAAGATTGGTTTTTCCTGACCCAAGGCCGGGTTCAATACGATCAGAAAGTGTTAGCGGGTTCCATTCCCACCAGTGCCACTGCAGGTGGGGGTTCCTTTTCACCTGGCATCCTTTGGATTCTGGGGGACCTGGGAGAACTAACCCTGGAGGGAAGTGGGGAGATTTGGTCCTTTGTTTCCCAGATTCAATCCCCCTGGACCATTGGATCGGGTGATCTTTCCTTGGGATGGAAACTTTACCCGGGGAGCGGATGGGCACTTTCCGGGTCCCTCGGGGCCCAATTTGAAGAACAAAGTTTCCTCTTCCCAGCCCAATCAAAAATCACCTGGCAAAACGAAACTTGGGTATGGAAAATTGAAGGAGGCTTCCTCCACTCCCGGTTTAAAAACCTCTGGATAGCCCGAATCCGATCCCCATTAAACATCCCTCTTCTCCCAGAGGCTTCCGCCCATGGACAGACTTCTCTGAACTGGAAATTTTCAACCCTGGGGTCTTCAGAAATAAAAGTTCAATACCAGGGCGGATGGCTTTATGAAAATCAAGGCTGGAATAATCTAACAGGATTAGAAAACCTGACTCTTGAGGAGGGGCACCGGTGGACCACGGAAATCAAAGCACATTACCTACTTTTTGATCTTTGGAAAAATGAGCTCTTTTGGGAAGCCCGTTGGGGACGGGAAGTTAATTCTACTTACTCCACACCGGATCAAAAGTACTCTTGGAATACCGTAATTAGTCCGTTGGAGTCAAACTGGCGTTTAAACCATATAATTTCCCTTTCCTATACATCTGGTTGGGAGGTTCCCCGGGGTGATTTGGGATTCCAGCTTCTCCCCAGCCCATTGGTTACCATTAAAGCGGGGGTGGAAGATTGGACCAGCCTATTCATGCCCCGGGGTCGATTCGAAACCGGCAGCCCCTACCAAGAACCGGGATTACGTTTTTATGTTTCAGGTCAATTGAATCTTTAAGGAGTTTATGATGATACAGATTTTTATTTCCGGTGGACCGGTGATGTATGTTCTTTTGTTCCTCTCATTGGTTTCCCTCACAATCGTGGTGGAAAGGTTCATGTATTTCCGGAAAAACAGGGTGAATGAAGACCTCCTGCTTTCCCGGCTCAAATCCACCATGGAAAAGGGCCATTATGAGGAGGCCTTGGCCATCTGCGACGCCCAACCATCCCCCATTACCAACTTGATGAAGGTGGGAATTTCCCTCAGGGACCAGCCGGTTTCCGTGGTTAGAGATATGGTCATGGACACCGCTAACCAAGAGATTCCAAAAATGGAACAGTACATCACTACACTGGGTACTATTTCCACCATTGCTCCGCTTTTAGGACTCTTTGGTACGGTACAGGGAATCATTATGGCCTTCAATGTGCTGAATCAACTGGCAGGTGTGGGTGACCCCGCGGCCTTGGCTGGGGGAATTGGGACAGCTTTGATCACCACCGCAGCGGGTATCATCGTCGCCGTGCCTGCGACTATTTTTTATAATTACCTCACCAACAAAGTCAATCATTCCATCATCCGGTTGGAAAATAGGGTGAATGAACTGGTGCTCTACCTGGATAAAGCCCGGCGTCCCCAGGGAGGAACCCAATGACCTTCAGGAGACGGTTATCGACGAAAAGTTCGGTGGATTTGGTTCCCATGATCGATGTGTCCATCACCATCCTCTTCTTTTTTATGGTCTCCACCACCTTCAATGTGGCTCCGGCCATTACTATGCTCTTACCCACTTCTCAAACCGCAGAACAAACCACGGTGACGACCCTGACCGTATCGGTGAAAGATAAATACAATATTTATCTGAACCAGGAACTCCACAGTTTGGAAAGCCTATCCCTTCGCCTTTCCGCCTACTCAGAACAGGAGCGCCGGGAGATCAAATCCGTGATGGTCCTGGGGGATGAAGGTGTGAGCTACGCCCTGATGATAGAGGTTTTGGACGCCTTGAGAATCGCAGGTTTCCAATCCATAAATCTAAAAACCCGGGTTCCCGGAGGTAAATGATGGAACTTGCCGACCGAAACCGTTTAACCAGGGCTCTGGGAGTGGGGGGGGGGCTTCATATCTTTCTACTCCTTCTCCTATTGTTGATACCACTGGAATCCAAAGAAGAAAGGATACCCATGGGGGCCATTCGGGTGGAATTGGGTACGGGTTTGGATAACTTGGCGGGGGAAAAGAAAACCCCTGCGGCTGTGATTCCCCCCCCTACCAAGACGGTTCCGGCGTCCTCCTCCCCCGCTCCAGCGCCGGCGCTCCCCCAAACACCCCAAATGAAGAATGATTCACCAATCCCACCTGAAAAAGTTTCTGAAAGTACCCGCCCTTCTACCGATATATACGAAACGCCGAAACCTCCGGCTCCACGGCCTCAAGACACTGGACTCCAGGCCGCCTCATCGTCAAACCAAGTACAGACCCCCGAGAAGTTGGAGGGGCTGGAAAACTTGGAAGCCCTGAACGACTTGCTTTCCAGGGATTCAGGGCGGGCTCCCACCGAGGGTAAACGAAAATTTGAAGCCGGTTCGGGAAATCCGGTGGAGCTTGAAGAGGGGGTTATAAACGCCCGTCCGCTGCCTTTGATCCCCCCTGTAGTTCCCCAGGGTACAGCCACTGGCGAATTGGAAGTAAGATTTGTCATCGGTTCCGGCGGATTAATAAAATTAGATCCTCAAACCTTGATTTTGAAAGGTATTTCCGGCAATATAGCCAAAACTCCTGAAACATCGGAGGAATGGAGACTTCTACGGGTTTCCGTGGAAAAAGCTTTGAGAAATTGGACATTTCAAACCAATGGTCAGGACATTCACGGACGAGTTATTTTCACCATTTTATCAAAGTAGAATAAAGTTTTATTCATAAGGTTAATTATTGAAAGCAGTGGCCCTTGATCTAGATGGTACCCTCTACCCGGAGTTATTCATGAACCTCCGGTCTATCCCCTTCGTTTTAACCCATGCAAGGCTACTCCTGGCTTTAGAAAAAGCTAGAATTGAGCTGAGAAATCAAGGGCCGGTGTTGGAATTTAACCGGATGCAGGCAGAAAAAGTCGGACGGATTTTGGGTATTAATCCTGGACGGGCCTACGCTTTGATCGAACAAAAAATATACAAACAGTGGTTTAAACTCTTCACCAAGGTCAAGCCCTTTCCCGGTTTGGCGGAAACCCTGGGAAGACTGAAGACCGCAGGGTTGAAACTTGCAGTCATGTCCGACTTCCCCATTCGGAACCGGTTGAGGGATATGGGGTTGGATGGTTATTGGACTACGGTCTTTTCCAGTGAAGAAACCGGTGCCCTGAAACCCAGGCCTGAAGCCTTCCACCGCCTGGCACTAGAGCTGGGATGCGAACCTTCCAAGATTCTCTATGTGGGGAATTCCTATCGTTATGATATCCTCGGTGCAAAAAGAGCGGGCTTTTTAGCCGCTCACCTGACATCACGCCCTCCGTCTGACAGCTTGGCGGACTTTTCTTTCAAGAATTATGAAGAATTGGAAAATTATATCTTCCGCTGTCTCGCCAAAAGCTGACATTTCGTATTAAAATACATTTCAAAGAACCCTGGGAGTGGGCAAAATGGACGTCTTCAATCTCTCTAACCTCCTTATATTAGGAGTGGTGGGCATAGTACTGCTTATTTACCGCCAAATGGATAAAAATAACCGATCTCTGGATAAAATCCGAAAGTATGCCGATACCGTCAGGGCTGACTTGGAAGGATTTATCGAACTGAGAACCCAGGAAATAAAAGATTTCACTGTGGAGTTGGAAGTTCATCAGAAAACCGGAAAAGAAATCATCAAACGAATCAAAACAGTGGAAGAAGAACTGGCCGGGAAAGCACCAGAACTGGAAACTCTCAAAGGTCGCATTGAAGATTATGGAACCAGGATCGATGGGCTGTACACCCTATCCAACCAGGTGGATGAAAATTTATCCCGCCTTAAGGACGAGAGTGAATTTGTGGACAAAGTAGGCCGGAGGATCAAGTTAGCAGCGGAGCAAATTCAGGAAATTGAAGGATCCCTTCCCGAACTTCAAGCCCGATTTCACCAGGACAATGCTGCGACCTTGGGACATATTCTTGACCAGTATAAGAGCCTAGTCGCCAGGGAAACGGAACTGGTGGAAAGAAAGGCTCTGGAGGCGGGGGATAAAACTGAAGCCTACCGAAAGTTTATAGATGGTTTGGAGGATAGGAAGCAAGTTTTCATGACCGAGAGTCAAAAACAACTTCAGGAACTCCTAGCTCGGGCTTTGGATAAAAATCAAATTCAGATGAAAGGACTGGAAGAACATCTTCAGCAAAAGAGCCGGCAATTTGAACAGGAGTGGTCAGGGGCAGAGAAAGCCTTCCATAAACGCTTGGAAGATACCGCCGTCCATGCGGAAAAATTCAATACAGACCTGCTACAAAAACTTACGGTAAAAATTCAGGAACAAATAAAAACCTCCGCCACCGCCTGGGGTGTAAATCTTCAAACCGCAGCAAAAGATGTGAATGCAGGAATTCAAAACCTTAAATCTGCCCAGGACGCTTTAAAAGAAGACGCCCGTGACCTCCACAAGGATCTTCAATCGGATATGGAAGCCTTGGAAACCCGGTTTAGTGACCTCCAAAAAACCGCAGAAGCCTCGGGTGAGGCCTTCCTTGCCCGGGTTGATGGTAAAATCGCCGACCAAGAAAAATCTTTTCAGTACCGTTTGACTTCTCTAGAATCCTTCGAAGGTGAGGTCTCCCAATTGGAAGCCCACCTCCGCAGTGAAATGGCGCAAGCAGGAACCAGGGTAAAAATGGATCTGGAAGCCTTTGAATCCCGGATGAAGGTTCTTCAAACCCAAGAACACCAAGAACTTCTGGGGAATTTCACCGCCCTATCCACCTCCTTAGGAGCGCTGGAAAAGGAATTGGAAGATCTTAAGGCCAAGGCTTATGACAATGTGAGTGAAAAACTCCAGGTTTTTGAGGATGATTTTTTTGCAGATCTCCAAAAACGAAACGCTTCCATGTCCCGGACCTTCGATGAATGGCATCTGACCATGCAAACCCGTCTGAAAGATTTGGCAGTAGAATCGGAAACCAAGAGACAGGACTTGGAAAAATCCTTCACTAGCCTTCTCGAGGAAAAACAAGTTTTTCTTCAAACCTTAGCTGCCCAGAATTCCGAACGTTTGGACCTCCAGATCCGTAGCCACCAATCCCGGGTCGAGGAGAGTTTGGTTACCCTCACAAACCGTTTGGAGGACTCCGGAAAAACACTTCGGGATGAAATGGGAACCATGGAGAGAGCGTCCCTGGCAAAATTGGAACAGGAAATCGGAAAGCACGAACTGCAACTAAAAGAATCCCTGACCAAACTCGAGAGAGAAATGGATGGAAAACTCAAGGGATTCTCCGAAAGACTGGAAGGGGTTCAAGGGCAGCTTCAGGCCTCGGTTAACGCTGCAGAATCGGATATTACCATTTGGCAGACTCGATTTTCCCAGAAAGTAAAAGAAACCGAGAACGAACTTCTGGACCAATACCAAAACTTTAAATCCGGGATCAATGAAAAAATCACCGCTGTAAAAGAAGACTTTTCCAAGCAGAAGGAGGACCTGCTGCTCTCCACCAATGAGGAACGAGTCCTGCTTAAAAATGAAATTTCCCTCCTCAAAGAATCGGTAAATCAATTGGAAGTGGATGTGAGCAAGCGCTCTGAAGCGGCTTTGGAAACCTTCCGAAGGGATTATGACAGCTTCACTGTGGACTTCCAGAAAAAAACCCGGGAGATGACCGGTGACTTGGATCAACGGCTGAAAGAATTCCGCTCCGCCGCCCAGGAAACAAAAGATAAGGCAGAAGCCCTTCAGAAGAAACTCTTTGGAAAGATTGAAGATCATTTTAATCTTCCCGTGGTCACCTTGGAAGAAATTGACAAGAATCAGAAATCATTTATTTCCCAGACAAAAATTTTTGAACGAGCGGATATTCTTAAGTTGGAACTACAAGAGTCCATCGAAGATCTTAAAAATGACCTTGCTAAAGTTGACCTCCAGAAAAAAGACCTGGTGGAAATGGACTCCCAGATGTCCCGGATCCGAAAAATGAGTGACGAGATATCAGATAAGCTTGCCCGGTTCATGGCGGAGAAAAAACGAATCGACCTGTTGGATTCAGATTTCTCCCGGGTTCTGGCGGTATCGCAAAGCGTGGACGAACGATTGAAACAGATCACCGAAAGTCACGACATGCTCCAGGAAATCCAGCTTAAAATCCGAAAATTGGAAGATTATGAAAAAGATGTGGAAACCCGGTTTGATCGTTTAGAAAAAAAGAGAACCATTTTGGATACCACCTCCGATGCGGTGGATAGGAACTACTCCCTTTTGGAAAAAATGGAAAAATCCGTGAAAGATCTTTCTGGTAATTTGGGATCCATGCCCGCAGAAGTAGAAAACCTGAAAAAGCGGTTTAAGGAGCTTTCAGGGGGCAAGGAAGAATCGGAATCGGCCCTCTCAAATCTTAGGAGTATCTCTACCCTTCTGGTGGATATAGAAAAGCGAACAGAAAAAATGGAACAGGCCAGAGAATGGCTGGCTAGGACAGAAACCAGACTCCAGGAAGTGAGCCAAGAGGCGGAAGAGCAGGTGAAGCTGCTGGGAACCCTGGTGAAAGCCAGTCCCGCTTCCGCCAGTAAGGTAAAAGGCGCGCCCGCCATGGATATGCGCCAAACCGTGGTAAAATTGTCCCATCAGGGTTGGTCCAAAGAAGAAATCTCCCGGGCGACAAAGCTCAGTATGGGAGAGGTAGAACTGATCCTTGAGTTAGGAGCCCGTTAATGCTCGGACCCATGGACCTGTCAAATGCGGAATTATTCACCTGGGGAAGGGACTGCGAGGGATGGAAATTTCTAGAACGTCCGGATCTGAGTATCAATTATGAAAGAATACCCCCTGCCCGGGGGGAGATTCAGCATTACCACCGGAAATCCAGGGAATTCTATTTCATCCTTTCCGGTGAAGGTTCTTTTATCATCGGAAAAGATAAACAACTGGTACGTTCCGGCCAAGGATTGGAAATCCCCCCAGGGATGCTCCACAGCCTTTGGAATGATGGGGTAGAAGATCTTTTATTTTTATTGATCTCAGCCCCCCATACTAAAGGAGACCGGGTTAATCTGGGTTAAGCCGGCGTAGTTGGTCCCGAAAATCTTCTGTTTCCCGGATCCAGAAGGATCGGGTTCCCCATCCGGGAAAATGGTGATCAAATCCTTTATCCTCCTTTTGACTGCTGCACCAGGTGAGAAAATGTACCATGCGCATAAATCGCAACGGTTCCACCAAATCCCAATTTAATTTCCCAGAATCGGAAAACTCCCTGTACCCTTCAGAAAGTAAAACAGTCTCCCGGTGACACTCTTCCCGGGCTCCAGGGAGAAGCAGCCACAGATCCTGCACCGGCGGCCCCATCTGGCAATCGTCAAAGTCCATGAGCAGCAGACCTTGAGGATCCCGGTTTAAGATATTACCTCGGTGACAATCTCCATGGATTCGATGGAATGATTGTCCTTCAAATGATGCTTTAACCAACTCCAGGCTTGTGAAAATAATATCCTCCCACTCGGATTTCACATCCGGGTGAACCAGGGGTAGGAGTTTCAACACTTGTTTTTCCGTGAGACCAGGGCTGTTTTTAATCCTGTGATTGAATTTCTCTCGCCGCCCTACTTCATGAAGCCGCCCCAAGAGTCTGCCCAAACGCAGCCAATCCCCGTCTCCTTCGGCGTCGAAAACCCGGCCGGCTTTTTTTTCAAATACTGAGAAGTTATAGACCAGGGTTTCACCGGAAGGAATTCCCAATTCTACTTCCCCCAAGGTGTATCCCTCTGGATCGGGCAAGGGAGCGATCACCGGTAATTCCGCTTCCTGACAATCAAATATGAAGTTCTGCTCTTCCTCCAAAGCCTCGGGGGACCATCGCCCGGGGCGATAAAACTTCACCACCAGATCCTGTCCTTCATCGGTTTTTATTCCGTAAACCCGGTTGATATAGGAGGGAAAGGGGATGATTTGCGGGTCTAAAATGAGGTTGAAAGATTGCTCCACAGAGTTAAGCACCAAATCGGGAGATAGGTAGTCAAAGGGGTTCATGTTCTAACATTATCCTAAAAGAGATCTTTTTAAGCAAGGGAAGAACTTTCAGATTTCCCCTGGGCTTGAATGTAGGCCTCCAGATCAAACTTTCGGCGGAGTCCTTTTTCATTCATGTACCGGATCATACCAAAAACTTTTCGCTCTCCCCAAGGACGATCGTGAAGGCCAAAACACCAGGCGACGCCCACGATGGAATTGGAATCCCGGCCATCCAGGGCGTACTTATTATTTAAATAAAGGGCTGTGACGAAGGCCAGCTGGGGGGTTTTTGACCATTCCAGTATTTTTTTACCCCAGTACATCCTCATATACCCCGCCATGACCCCGGTTTGCCTGAGCTGGATTTGAGCTGCATTCCATCCCCTGTCGTGGGTCTCACCCTTGTCCCATTGTTCTAAACCATACGTGTACTCCCGAGAATCCATAGCATGGCCATCCAGGGTCTTGCGAGCCCAGGCAGGTAATCCTTCATAAGTACCGGCTAAGGGATTGTACCAGGAGTAATTGAAGCTCAACTCCCTACGGACGATGAGCTGTTCCAAAAACGCTTCAGAATTCTCCCCCCCGGACTCCTGGAGGATTCGGGTTCTGATCCTCCGGGGGCTTATATGACCAAAGTGAAGATAGGGACTGAGTCCGGAAGAGGCCTGAAGTACCGGGTCATTTTTATTTTTGTCATAATCGGCGAGCTTACACGCCGCAAAGGACTCCAAAAGTTCTAGGGCGGCATTCTCCCCCCCTTTTAAACGGGCATTACCGGGAAGGATCTCCAAGGTTTGTATTTTTTTTAATATTTCTTCCGGGGATAAAACCAAATCTGACCATCCAGAAGGAAGGTCCCCCGCCATGGCGGTTATTCCACCGGGGGACTCGGGATCCGCAAAAAATGGCAGCAAGGGGACAAGCCGCCGCCGAAGGGTGGCAGCGGACCACTGATCCTTGGGACTGGCCACTTCCACAGGGACGCAGGTTTCGGTTTCCACTTCCACAAAGCGGCAGGGGAGAAACTGAGCCACTTGGGCTCTCCAACTCCTCTGGAGCGAAAGATAACCCCGGTCGGTGACCAGGAGTCCCACATCCTTGGGGATAAGCTTAAGTAGTTCTGGCCCGGTTCCCTTTAGTATAAAAAATTTAATTCCCCGGGATTCAAATTGGGCTCTCACGGACTCCAAACCTTGGAAAAGAAAGGTAAAACTTCGGTGGTTTGCCCCAGGAAAAGCAAAATCCAGACCAAAAAATACAAAAAAAGGACGATTGAGCTCTTTGGCCTGGGCCAGGGCATAATTTAAGGCGGGATTGTCGTCGATACGAACTGCTGCCTGCATCCAATAGATCACCGGACCAGACCCCACAGCTTTTTGTCCATGAATATTTATTCTCTGTTCCTGCATGGTTTAATAATACTGAGAGAATAGAATGTAGGGAACCTCGCAGGCTATGGGGCTCGTCGACTTGAACCTTCTTACTTTTTTCCCCATACTCCCGATTATGACTTTTTTCCACTTTCTTGACCTGTTTGGAACCCTGGTTTTTGCTCTTGCGGGAGCCTTTAAAGCTGTTAAATACGAGCTGGATATCCTCGGTGTCCTGATTTTGGCGGTGTTCACGGGGGTGGGTGGTGGAATTATCCGGGATCTCATCCTGGGACAGGTTCCTCCCGGACCCTTTACCGACGAAAGCTACTTCGTCCTTTGTCTTCTGGGGGGGGTCCTGGTATACTTTCTCGCTCCAAGAATTGCCCGGTGGTGGGACTGGATTAAATTTGCCGATGCCATAGGTCTGGGGGTCTTTGCAGCTCTGGGGGCCGCCAAAGGTGTGGAAGCGGGATTAGGTCCCCTGGGAACGGTCATGGCCGGGGCGATAACCGCCACGGGGGGAGGGGTGATTCGGGATATTTTAGTCAGGGAAATGCCTGTGGTAATTCATGCGGACTTTTATGCCACGGCGGCAGCCTTGGGTAGTCTTGTGTACTATGGATTGGATTACCTGGGGGTGGATTCACAGATTGCCCTGAGTATTACCATCATCTTTACCATTGTCCTTAGACTGGTGGCCATGAAATATAATCTTCATCTACCCAAAGTCAGGCGGCTGCCCCTCTCACCGGGAGAAATTTCCCTGGAGAGAAAAAAAACAAAACACAAAAAATAGGGGAAAAGCACGGATTAACCTCTTAGGATTCCTGCACGGATCTCATCCCCCATCACCTTCATCAGACCGTGGGATTCATCCCTCATTTCCAAAACCCCGCTGGGATTTACATCCAGCCAACTATCCCAATCCTCACTCTGGTAAAGGGGATCGCTCATACCCACCCAAATATTCATGGGAACATCCAGTTCCCGGGGCTGGGGATCCCAGGACATTACGGCCTGCAGGGTGACTAAGAAATCCCAGGGATTTTCCGGTTTTCCCAGATCCGAGGCAAAAAGAGCCGCCAGGGCACCCCCAAGGGCCTTCCCCCAAGGACTTTTGAACATGGTTCCCGCTAAAATTCGGTGAACCTTACTCCATTGATGCCGTCTGCCAGCCTCCAGAAGTTTCTCAAAAAGAACTCTTCCCGAATCTGAAAGTTTGGGGGTTCCAGAAACGAACCAAAACCTGGAAATTAAGTCTGCATTCCATCTCTGGATCTCTAAAGCTGTGGCCACCGAGATTCCATGGGCTAAAATTTCCACAGGCCCAGAGTTGTAGGCCTGGAGATATGTCACCACATCCAGGGCAAAATCTTTTTGGGTGGTGCCCTCTTTAAGGGATTTGGGGCGGCTCAACAAGGTTATTTTAAGCTGGTCACCCAAATCTTTCCAGGAGTCCCGGAGCCCTTGCAAGGCCAATCCCTGGGGAAGATCGTGTTCCACCCGTAGATCTTCGAGGATGAGCAAATGCCGGTCTCCGGATCCAAAGGTCACAAAGGGGGTGCGGTCTTCAAAATACCCCGCTTCATATGTGTCTTTTTTCATACTTCTCCCCTATTTTTTCTTCCAAAAATTGCGCATAAACCTTCCAGACATGCTCGCCATACCCCCCCGCCATGAGATAGGCCTGGGGTATCTTTTTTTCTTGGAGAAAATTGTACACCAGGTTATCCCGCTGGAGCATCTTCCCCAAGGTGAGTTTAAGCCCGGAGGCCGAAGGAAGCTCATCCTCTTCATAAGGATCGGCCCCACAAACAACCACCGCTAGATCAGGAATAAAAATGCCTGCCAAAGTCTGTAAACCCTGGAGTAACCGGGGTAAATAGGTCTCATTCTCCCTAGCTCCCACTTCAATATCCACGGTGCTGGGAAGATGACAGGGATTGGGCTGGCCGTCTGGAAGGAATTTTGCCTGATCCATGGGCCAGCCCTCGGCGGTGTGAATGCTCAAGGTTAAAATATCCGGATCCCCTTGGGTAAGGGCGGCGGTGCCATCCCCCTTATGGGCATCCACATCCACGACCCAGACTGTCTTTATGAGCTTTTCCTTCTGCAGGGTTCGGATGGCCACAATAATATCGTTAAACGGGCAGAATCCCGCTCCCCGGTCGTAAAGGGCATGGTGCATTCCCCCGCCTAAAAAAAATTCAAATCCGGTTTTTAAAGCCCGACGGCAGGTTTCTTGGGTTAAAAATCCCTGGCAAAGGAGGCGTTGGAGCAGATCTTCCAAGGGCAAACGAGCTTTATCTGGGGAATACCTGTTAAATTCTCCCGTGGTGGGATCCCGAAGTTCATAGGTGAGCATCAGTTCTTCCCTGGTGTGGGTTTCCAATAACCTCAAGAGGAAGGATTTATCATGGACCAGCTCCAAGGCTTCCCTATCCAAGGGATGGGAGGGTATTTCCTCCAGCCATTCCCCAGGACCAAAGAGGTCCAAAAGATAAGCCAGGGTCTTACGATGACGACTTTCTCGAATGGGAATGAGAATCCCGTAGTTTTCCAGGTGAATGTCGCAGCCCGGTCCTGTGATTACCATGGTATGAAAATATGAATTCCCCAGAAGGAGATCAAGGGGCTGGGGCACAGTTGAAGAATAAAAGACTTTCAGATATGGTGGAAAACGATGAAACAGTTCCCCGCCACCCTACTCCGATTGGAGAAAATCGCCCTGGATTATTACGAAGCCCGGTTCACCTGGCCTCGGGATCTGCGGGTACCCCTTCCAGGCCAGATCCTCTCCCTTCGGATTGAGGATTCCACAGCCCCCCTCCTCCGCCGGCCTTTTGCCCTTTCCTCCTTCGACAAAGAAAAGTTGGAGGCTGGTATCATTTTCCAAAAAAGGGGTCACGGCACCGAGCTGTTGGCGGCCCATAAACCGGGGGAAATCTTGGACGTCCTGGGCCCTCGGGGTTTTGGATTTACACCCCCAAAACCGGGCAGTCGGCCTATCCTGGTGGCTGGGGGTGTGGGAACCGGTCCACTGGTATTTTTAGCCAATTATCTGGCCGCCAAAGGGTTCAAACCCTTGATTGTTCTGGGTTTTCGAAATCATTCTTTTGTCCCTGAATTGGAATTTACTGCAGAAGTGGAAGTGGTTTACACCACCGATGACGGGTCCTTTGGATATAGGGGAAATCCCCTGATGTACCTCCGGGATAATCCCCCCTTGGGGGATGCGGCCTATTACGCCTGTGGACCCCACGTTCTTTTGGAAGCGACCCACGTTTTGGCCTTGGAAACAAACAGTCCCTGTCAGGTTTCCTTGGAAGAAGTGATGGCTTGTATGGTAGGGGCCTGTATGGGCTGTACCTGTGAAACCAACGACCACAGGAAAATTGTCCGGGTCTGTACCGAGGGACCGGTTTTCGACTCCAGGGTGGTCAAATGGAACTAAAATTTTCACTCCGCGGCCAGAGTATGGCCGGAATTGTGGGGGTAGCCTCGGGAACCTTCGGCTATGGAACCGAATATAAGGGACTGGTGGATTATTCCAAAATTGGGGCTATTTTCACCAAGGCTGTGACCCCCTCTCCCCGGGTGGGGAACCCTTCTCCCCGGCTGGTAGAAACTCCTTCAGGTCTGATCAATTCCATAGGCCTGGCCAATGTGGGGGTAGAAGTATTTTTAAAGGAAAAGCTTCCCTCCATCGCCCTTTTAGGTCCCTCCATCGTGGTAAATGTGGCCGGGAGTTTAGAAGAAGATTACTACGAGGTAGTGGAGCGGTTAGAAGGACAGGATGGCATTTGGGGCTACGAGCTGAATATTTCCTGTCCCAATGTGAAACACGGAGGGCTGGCCTTCGGCACCGAACCGGAGATGGTGGAAAAGCTCACCCGGGGTCTTCGGGACAGAACAAAAAAACCGCTGATTGTGAAACTCACCCCCAATGTGACCGATATCGGGATCATTGCCATGGCGGCGGAAGCCGGAGGGGCCGATGCCCTGACTTGCATCAATACATTGAAGGGTATGGTCATCGACATTAAACGGAAAAAAACAGTCCTCGTCGCGGGAACTGGCGGTCTTTCTGGACCCTCCATCCTTCCCGTGGGAGTAGCCGCAGCTTACAGGGCGAAAAGGTCGGTAAAAATCCCCATAATTGGTCTCGGAGGCATTCAGAAACCCGAAGATGCCATCCAGTATCTTTTGGCAGGATGTTCAGCTGTGCAGGTGGGAACCTTTACTTTCATCGATCCCCGGACCGCTGAAAAGGTAAACGATGGGATCCTAGCCTATGCCCAGACCCATGGACTGAACTCGGTGGAAGATTTCCACCAGTTTATTTCTTAAAATTATGTCTTGGGCCTTGGTGACCGGGGGATCCCGGAGATTAGGTAGAGAATTTTCCCTTCACTTGGCTTCTTTAGGTTGGGATGTTCATTTACATTTTCATAACTCCGAGGAAGATGCCCTGGTTACCGCAGGGGAAATAAAGGCCCTCCGCAGAGAGGTCCGCATTCACCAAGCAGATCTAGCCCATCCAAAAGGGGTGGAGGAACTACTAAGTAAAATTTTCGGGCCCCTTGGGAATTCCCAACCTCCTTTTACCTTTCCCACCCTGGTGATCAATTGCGCCTCCAGCTGGGAACAAAGCACTTGGGACACCCTGGAAACGGAAGACGCCTACAGGGAGTTCCAGATCACCAGCCTTGCCCCGTTTATCATCGCAAGAGAATGCGCCAGAAGATCCCCCCAAGGCTTGGTGATCAATCTTTTGGATGCCCGGATGGAAGATTATGATAAATTTCACTTGGCCTATCATTTGGCAAAGAGATCACTAGCCACCCTAACCCGGATTCTCGCCCTGGAGACTGCCCCGGGATGGAGAGTCAACGCATTGGCCCCCGGACTGATTCTAAAACCCGACACCATGTCCCAAGAAGACTGGAATAACTTGGAAAAAACCAACCCCCTTAACCGAATGGGAGATCCCAAAGATTTACTGCGAACCCTGGACTATTATTTAGACAGTCCCTTTGTAACAGGTCAGGTAATCTTTGTGGATGGCGGGCGATTTCTGAAAGGAGGTTTCTATGGATTCTGAAAAAGAAAAACAATTTTTACTGGATAAATGGGACCACATTAGATTGGAAAATGTGAGGATTCCCCTGCTCATCGGCATCCTCCCCCAAGAAAAACTGGAACCGCAGCCCGTCACCATAGATCTATGCCTTTATGGTCATTTTTCCTTGGCCGCAGGAACCGGAGACTTGGGAGATACCACGGATTACGCCCTGGTCTACCGTGAGCTTAAGGAATGGATGAGTTCCACAGCCTTTGACCTCTTAGAAACACTGGCAGAACAGACCGCGGGGTATCTCCTGGACAGGTTTCCTTTGATTCAAGCCCTCCGAATAAAAATTGCCAAACCCTGGGCCCTCCCGGAAGGGGTGGTGGCATCCTATGAAATATTACGATATCGAGAGGTGAAGATTTGAACCAGGAACGGGTGGAAGCCCTGATGAGGGAATTATTGGTGGAACTGGGTGAGGATCCCCAGAGGGAAGGTCTGCTGGGAACTCCCAGAAGGGCCGCAAAGGCCTGGGAGTACCTTACCAAGGGCTACGGTCAAAATCCCCAGGAAATCCTGAATAAAGCGGTTTTTGCCTCCCATACCCACCACATGATCATTATGAAAGATATTGAAATATTTTCCCTTTGCGAGCATCACCTCCTCCCCTTTTATGGGAAATGCCATGTGGGTTATATAGCCAAGGATAAAGTCTTAGGGATTTCAAAAATTGCCCGTATCGCCGATCTTTTCGCCCGGCGTTTGCAGATTCAAGAACGCCTGACGGAGCAGATCGCCCAAGCAGTCATGGATGCGGTGGACGCGGAGGGTGTGGGCGTGGTTATTGAAGCCAAACACCTGTGTATGATGATGAGAGGGGTAGAAAAACAGCATTCCCAGATGATCACCTCCTCGGTACTGGGTTCCTTCCGCAAAGACCAAAAAACCCGGGAAGAATTTATGAGTTTGATTAAACGCTGAGGTAAAACACACAAGAAACCTCCTAGACATAATGAAAACTTTTCATTATATTGTTTTTGACATAAGTCATGGCGCCGTACCCAAGTGGTAAGGGAGAGGTCTGCAAAACCTTCATGCGGCGGTTCGAATCCGCCCGGCGCCTTATTGTTCATTCTTCACCATATCTGCAAGGCGGGTGACGCTTCGCTCTGATCCGCCCGGCGCCTTATTGTTCATTCTTCACCATATCTGCAAGGCGGGTGACGCTTCGCTCTGAACAGAGATTCAAGACACCCTCATTTATTTTTGAACAATAGTAAACTTTTTGTTCAAATTGTATTATTATCAAACCATGAAAACAATGATTACCCTACTAGTCTTCATGACTACCTGCCATGCGCTCTTCAGTGAGGACCTATTAAACCGCAGCATTACCTTAGGAATTTCCGGGGTTTATGTTTATAAAGATGATTTCGGTGGCTTAGCCCCGGGATACGGCGGTATGATCACTTACAACTACCACTTAAGTGAAGATTATCTTCTCGGTATAAATCTTCTGCGGTATGAACTCCATCCCGGTTCCAATCCCGGACTCATGAGTTTCTCCTATGGCTTTACCTTCCAGCACTTTTGGAAAAAATCCTGGGGAGATCTAGGGAATTTCCTCCCATACCTTTCCTATTCCATTCTTTTAAATCAAGGGATTCTAGCAGGAGTTTCGGGACGAGCTCTGGCACATAATACAAGAATAGCCTTGGGGATGGAAGTAAAACTTGAGCAGCGTCATCATTTAGGTCTCGAAGGCTTATGGAATTATGCCTCCTACGGTTACTTTGGTATGGATGGAAAAAACTATCAAAACGCTGGACTAGGCTTAAACTACCGGTATTCGTTCTAAATAATTTGACTTTTAAAAAATAATTATTATTCTGTTAAACATTACCAAGGAGGTAATATATGAAAAAATTGATTCTCACCCTCGCTTTGACCGGGTTGGTATTCGCCCAGACCCTCTGCGCCCAGACCTACGACCGGGGTGAAGTGATTAAAGTCATGCGTCAGAATGTGACCCTGCTTAACGGAGTTAAAGCAGATTTAGGCGCCTCCAAGCTCACGGATGCGGCGGATAAATTTTATCAATTCGCAAAAGGCCAGAGTTCAATTCTCATTTACACCCCTCCAAAAGGAACAAAGACCGAGTGGGATAGGATCAATGGAGCCTTTGTCACCGCAGCCTTGAAGGGTGTGGCCTCCTGTCTAGCCAACGATAAAATTAAAGCCCAAGCGGCCTTGGATGAACTGCTGGCCTTGAACAAAGAAGGTCACGGAACCTTCCGCTGATGGAAAAACGAATAGCCCTGGTCACGGGATCCACCGATGGAATTGGGCTGGAAACCGCCCTGGTACTGGGTAGAAGGGGCTATTCCGTCATTCTTCATGGGCGATCCCAGAAAAAACTTGACCAGAGTATGGAACACCTGGAATCTCGGATTCCCGGATCGGTGGAAAACGGGGTTTTAGCCGACTTTTCACAACTTCAGCAGGTGAGGGATTTGGGACGTAACCTGGCGAAAAATTACCCGAAGTTAAATGTGGTCATTCACAATGCGGGTACGTTTCAACCTACCCGGACTCTCTCGGAGGATGGATGGGAACTCACCTTGCAAGTTAATCATCTCGCCCCTGCACTCCTAAACGAATACCTGATGAGACCCCTGGATGCGGGAGCCCCATCCCGCCTTGTCTGGGTGAGTTCTGTGGCCCATAACAGGGGAACCATTCCCTGGGACGACCTCAATTCTGAGAAGGATTACCATGGATACAAAGCTTACGCCGCTTCAAAACTAGCCAACGCCCTTTACGCTTTCAAACTCGCCAGAATGACGGATCCCCTACGTTTGGGGGTTTTTGCCCTCCACCCTGGGGTCATCCCCACAAAAATTTTAAAAATCGGTTTTAACAGAGACACCGGACTGAGCTTTTCCCAGGGTGCGGCTACCTCGGTCTATCTCGCCACCGAGGCTTCCTTGCAGGGGCATACAGGGGAATATTGGTCCGAGGGCATTCAAATTCTTCCCAGTGAAACCGCTCAAGATCTGGAACTCCAGGATCTCCTCTACGAATGGACCCAACAAGCTCTGGCGATTGTGACCTGAGACTCGGAATCAGGTCTGTCCTTTCGGACCTGGAAGTGATTATAATTTATTGCGAGGTTTTGATGAAATTCTTGTTTGCATTGGCTCTTTATCTACTTCTTCCCGTACCGGGAATACTCATAAGTGTTTTGACAGGTTCTGTGGTCTGGCAGGAATTGGATATTTATACTGGGGCATCTTTTTTGGGAATTGCGGCTTTTACGTGGTTTGCTGCCCAACTGGTTTTATCCTCGAAACCCTTTGCCGTGGATAAAGTTCTGGGTACCCAGGCTTTTTATAGACTTCACGGTCTTGGAGCCCTCTTGGCCTTATCTGCGGCTCATGGTCACTGGTATCTAAAGGCCTTTGTCCAAGGGAATGAGCCCAGTCTTCAGACTCTCCCGGGCTTTCTAGCCCTTAATATTTCCCTTTGGATCACCATCGTCGCCATCCTCTTTATGGGAAATCATTTTCCAGCTCCCGCCAAAGCTTTAAAAGGTCTGCGGTCCTGGGTTCAGGCAAAATGGGGCTGGACCTACAAGGGCTTACGGGCATTTCACAGTCTGTCCCTGGTAATCCTTTTGCTCCTGGGTATCCACATATTGTCCGCCGGTTCCGTGAGATATTCTTGGATAACCAGCGTTTATATGGGTGTACTCCTAGCCTTGGGTGTTATTTCATACCTTCGATACCGATGGAGGGGTAGAAAATAATTTTGCACGAGTTCCTGTCCTAAGTGTATAATTGGAGAATGGATGGGAAAGCCGAAAGCCAGAACAAAGTCTTAGAAGAATCCCAAGAGCTTTTTAATCTGGCACCGGTTCCCTACGGGGTTCTCAATTCCCAAGGATTCATCATCAATGCAAACAAAGCCCTGCTTAGACTCCTGACCCCCCAGGGCCTTCCTGCAAACTTCAGGGAATTACTAGATGCGGCCTCCAATGAAATTTTTAAATATTTAATCCAAAGAGTGAATAAAAGCTCCCTAATCCAATCTGAGGAATTAAAGATTAACTGGTCGGGGGGACCTCAATGGGTACTCGCTGATCTTAGACGCAGCGAAATCAACCCGGATTTCCTTCTACTGATGCTTACAGACATCAGCCAAAGAAAAGCTGTGGATCGTCATCTTCGGGAAGCCATGAGGGAAAAGGACCTGCTTTTACGGGAATTAAACCATCGGGTCAAAAACAATCTCCAGATGATATCTTCCATGATTTCCCTACAGATTTCCCAGACTATGATACCTGGAACCGCCCAAGAATTGGGAAGAATTCGAGATCGAGTGGTTTCCCTTTCTTACCTCTTTGATTTACTCTATGGGACTTGGCATCCCTCAAAGGTAGATTTGAAAGACCTTTTAAGGGAACTTGTGTGTTATTTAGCCGCTTCATTTCTACCGGACCAATGGCAGGATAAATGGTCTGTGGAAGGTGTACCAATTATTCTGGAAGCCTCAAAAGTACTCACCTGTGGACAGATAGTTCATGAACTGGTAACCAATGTTTTTAAGCACTCCTTTCCCCACTTGGATGAAGGATATTTAAAGATTGTCACATCCCGATCCCCCACCCATTGGATCGTCACCATAGAAGACAATGGGACTTTCGATAGAACGCTTTTAGAATCCAGTAAAGGATTGGGAACCCTTTTAGTCAAAATATTAATCCAACAGCTGGATGCCCGGCTTACCCTCAGCGGCGACTCCGGAACTTTGTGGACCCTAACCGCTCCTTTTTAGAAAGTTTCCAAGTCAATCAGTTGACCCAAAGTCCGAGGATTCCTAAAATGACCCCATGATCTCTTCCCCCCAAAAACTTAAAAAAGAAAAATTCGAAGCGGATAAACTGGCTAAGAGGCTGCGCCACAATGTACAGGATGCCCTTCTGGACTTTGACATGATTCAAGAGGGAGACAAGGTCATGGTCTGCCTTTCCGGGGGAAAGGATAGTTTTGGCCTTTTAGATCTTATGCTTAGCATCAAAAGAAATTTCCCTCGAAATTTTGAAATTATTGCGGTGAACCTGGACCAAAAACAACCGGGTTTCCCCTCCCATATTCTTCCAGAGTACCTGGAACCCTCGGGGTTTCTTACCGTATCCTGGAACAAGATACGTACTCCGTGGTTCAGCGTCTCATTCCCGAGGGGAAAACCACTTGCAGTCTGTGTTCCCGGTTGCGCCGTGGGGCTCTCTACCAGGCGGCAGTGGACATGGGGGCCAATAAAATAGCCCTGGGTCACCACCGGGAGGATATTTTAGAAACTTTCTTTCTGAACCTTTTTTACGGGGGTAAACTCAAGGCCATGGCCCCCAAGCTTCGCAGCGACGATGGGCGCAACACGGTGATCCGTCCCCTGGCTTACTGTAAGGAAGAGGATTTGGAGCAATACGCCCAGGATAGGAATTTTCCCATCATCCCCTGTAATCTTTGCGGCAGCCAGCCGGATCTCCAGCGCCAGGTGATCAAACTCATGCTCCGGGACTGGAGTAAAATTCCCGGACGGGTAGAAAACATCTTCCGATCCCTACAAAATACGGTTCCGGAACATCTTTTGGATAGAAACCGTTGGGATTTTTCAAAGATGCAACCAAATCTCCAGGAGGAACTGCCCCAGTGATCACCATGGGCTTGTTCAACATCTAGTTTTTACTTTATAATGATTCCATGGATATATTAGCCATCACCTTAACTATTGTGGGCCTTGCCCTTTTTGAGACCATTTCCAGCATCGACAACGCCATTATTAATGCAGAAGTACTGGGGACCATGTCGGCAAAAGCACGGCGATGGTTCCTCATTTGGGGCATCTTAATTGCTGTGTTCTTGGTTCGAGGACTGCTCCCCTGGATAATTATTTGGGCCAGTGCCCCAGATCTGGGTTTCCTAGGATCCCTGACCGCCACCTTCTCCAACGATCCCAAAGTCCATGAGATCATAGAAAAAGCGGCACCCCCCCTGCTTATGGGTGGTGGGGTCTTTTTGATTCTCTTATTTTTCCACTGGCTCTTTCTGGAAGAAAAGCACCTGGGACTCCCCCATGAAAAGTTTTTTCAAGAACAGGGGATTTGGTTTTATACCATCGCCGCCTTGGTACTCACCTTCATTGTTTACTTTTCCTTGCAAATCTCCGGTGCTTTAGCCTTCGGAGCCGTGGTGGGATCCACCGCCTTTTTTATCACCCACGGATTTAAACAAAATGCGGAGGCCCAGGAACAAAGGCTGCTTTCCGGTAAATCCGGGATCTCGGATATTTCTAAAATTCTCTATTTGGAAATCATTGATGCCACCTTCTCCATCGATGGAGTTTTAGGCGCCTTTGCCTTCACCCTATCGGTTCCCCTGATTTTGGCGGGAAATGGATTAGGTGCGGTTCTGGTCCGGCAATTAACCGTAAGCAATATGGATACGGTGAAAAAATTCAGGTTTCTAAAAAATGGCGCCATGTATTCCGTCCTCGCCTTGGGTGCCATCATGGTCACCGATGGATTTGGAATCCACGTTCCCCAGTGGGTTTCCCCCGTTTCAACTTTTGTGATTATTGGTTATTTCTTCGGTTTGTCCGTGTGGGATTTAAAGAAGAACCCGGTTTAAGTAATCCTGCCCTATTGACCTCCACTCCGGGGTATTTGCCCCGGAGTTTAAGAACCGCCTGTTCTACACGGCGGTTTTTTTGTCCTTGATCGTCAAAAAGCTCCACCTGCTCCAAGGCTTCGCTACGCTGAAGATTACCTAGACCCAATCCCACCAACCGGATCGCAGGACGACCATTCCACTTGGTTTTTAAAAGCTCCAAGGAAGCTTTATAGAGCTCATCTGTACTGGACACCCAATGCCCCAAAGTTTTTTGAACCGTGGAGGTGGAAAAATCTTGATACCGCAGTTTGAGATGGACGGTTCGACTTTTCCACCCTTCCTCATAGAGCCGAAACATACAATCCTGGGATAAATCCAAAAGTGTTTTATGAACTGCGGTAGGACTGGTGACATCCTCCTGGTAGGTTCTCTCGGCGGAGAGGGACCGGGTGTTCGGTTCACCATGGTAATCCTGGGTTTCCAAACCTCGGCAGGAGTTGTAAAGATACTGGCCGGCAGAGTTTCCTAGTAACTGCTGGAGAACCGGCAAGGCATATTCCCTCAGCTGGGCTACCGTTCTTATTCCCAGTTCATGCAGCCGTTCCAGGGTTTTTTCACCCACCCCATGGAGCTTCCCCAGGGACAGGGAATCGAGAAAACTAAGGATATTTTCTGGACTCACCTGATAAAGCCCATCGGGTTTATCGTAGTCCGATGCCAACTTCGCCAAGTAGTGGTTGGGGGCAATCCCCACCGAAGCCCTCAGCCCCGTATCCTCCCAAATCCTGTTTTTCAATATTTTCCCCGCTTCCAGAGGCGGACCAAAAAGTTTTGTTGTCCCGGTCATATCTAAAAAAGCCTCATCCACGGACATGGGAAGGACCAGAGGACTGAAATCATCAAATATTTTCATGATTTGCCGGGATACCTCCATATACCGAGTCATCCGGGGACGAATGTAAATTCCCTGGGGACAAAGTTCATAGGCTCGACTAATGGGCAAGGCAGAGCGTACTCCAAAGGCCCGAGCTTCGTAGGAGCAGGTGGATACGACCCCTCTTTCCCCCGGTAGGGAACCCACGATCACCGGTTTCCCCTGGAGTTGGGGATTATCCCGTTGTTCCACTGCGGCGAAAAAAGCGTCCAAGTCCACATGGAAAATTATGGGATCAAATTTCACCCTTATCTCCAGAAAGTGTTTGGGTTTTACGTATATTTAAAGTCCCCTGGAGCTCGCGATTTTCCGGCAAGCCGGTTACCCCATAGGGAAGTTTTCCATATTCCAGGTTCCAAACCAAATTTAATGAGGAGGTCCTTCCCACGGTGAGATCCACCTTAAACGGTAGGGGGGGATTGCGTCCTACAAAGACTTCAGCTTCCCGGCTTCCCGGTAGTATCCGATAGGGAAAGGAACAGGAGTATATGACCAATTCCGATTCCGACCGAATTTGCAACTTTAGCTGCTGGGGCTGACCAGGAGCATTTAGAACCAGACTCCAGGTTTTCCGGTCGAGGAAATTCATCACAGAGGATTGAAAAGTGATCCCGGGTATCATTTCCACCTCATAAAGAGATTCCCGTAACTGGGGAATCAGGGGGAGACTCTCTCCGGGTATGGCAAGGAGGGCCTCAGGCCAAGCTACAGGACTGGAGATGCGGATCTCCCGGGAGTTTTCCGATTGATCATCCACCCAATAAAGAGGTATTTTTCGCCCCTCTAGAAAGGGATTGGCCTCCGCCACGGTAAAGCCCAAAACAATACTCAGAAGGGCTGAAATCATCATAAAGATTTCATTCCAGGATTGTTCGTTCCGCCCTCGTTTTTTATGACTCACGTAGTGATAAGCACTCACCAGTAGTATTAAGGGAAAAGTCAAAAGCGTGAGCACCAGGTTCCCTTCCACAGGACTAAAAAGCACGGCGTTTATCAAGGTAAAATCCGGGGTCTGGATAAACAGCTCCCCCACCGCTTTAATAAACCAGAGGGGCATGAGAATCAGAAGCCCCAACCGCCAATACCTATTGTTCCATAGGGCAAAAAGTACGGTCAAAACCAGGGTCCAAAGAAAATAAAAGGAATTGGCCAGACCTGTAAAAAGAGAAAGTACTGTCAAAACGGTGGTCACGGCCAGGGATCCAAAAACATAAAATGTCGACCACCGGATCAAAGGCATACGCCGGAAGATAAAAAACAAAAGGTAGTAAAGGAAAAATCCCACAGCCAATTTTAATGAGAGGAACAGAGAAGGATAAAACTTCCACAGACTGGGAAAATCTCTCCAAGTGATGAGGTTTTGCAGAAGCCAAGTGGCGGCATACAGAAAAAGAAAAAGGGCAATAAAAATCAGAGGTAGCTGCCAGCTATGTTTTATTACAGAAAAAAACCTCTCCCGGATCACCTCCGGTCTAATAAAAATTAGAATTAAAATGATGCCAATAGTGATGAGCAGTAAAATAATATAAGATTTTTGATCCAAAATCATAAATTGATCTTGCCATTGAAAAAGCAAATAATGTCGATCCCAGGTGGCAGGCAGCCCTTCTTTATACCGGGTGATAAAACGTTCCACAGCGCCAATCATCTCTCGAATCCAGACCTCAGGGGAAAGTTCAGTACCGTCACCGGAGGTTATCAGGATACCTGGGATTTCTTTTTGAAAATAATGATCCAATACGGATTGTCCTTCAGCCAAGGAAAGCCTTATGAGGGGTGGATGACTGCCCTCCAGTAGAAACGTGAAATCTCCCCCCTGGAAGGATTCAGTTAAACCTTTTACCATCCAAATCGGAGCCGCTCGCCCGAGTGAATCCACCTGAAGTCTCAAATTACCCCGGGGACTTTGAGCATCCAGGTAAAAAACCCCCACGGGAGCCTCGGGATAGTAATCCTGAAGAAAAGCACGGGATCCCAGGGGATAAGGAAGCAGCCCCCCCCTTTCGCCCCCTAAAAATAAAATTTGAAGGGTAATATCCAAAGGATTTTCAGTAAAATAATGAGCCATGGCCAATCCGGCGGTTATGGAGATGCCCCCACCAGGAGCAGCCTCGTCTTTTTGATCCAGGGGTATTACCAGGATCATCCGATCCTTCAATTTTCCAGGAATCAGAATGTCCAAAGAGCTGGAAAAAGAGCCTGCCTCGGCTAATCCGCTGAAATCCCTGGATTGAACAGGAATTCCCCATTGGGATAACTGGGTCTGGATGAACTTTAGAGTGGACTTTTCTCCAGGGGAACCTTCAATTCGCGGACCGTAAGATACAATTTTATCATATAAATCGGAATATTCCCCCATTTTTAAACCCACGACGTCCTGAGAAAAACCAGCCAGGGAACTGAGAAGAAGGAAACTGAGGAGAAATTGACGATTCATTACCACAGTCTAGGGACTTTACTAATTTTTGGTCAAGGTTCTTCCGCCAGTTGTGAAAGTCATGTATAATGTTTTAAGGAAAACATCCATGGAACTTCTCCCAGAAATCGCCCGGAGGGCCACAGTCACTGAATTTCTCGATAAAAGTATTTCTCCAGAAATTTTGGAAAGAATCCTTGAAGCGGGAAGACTGGCGCCTTCGGCTAAAAATCGACAACCCTGGAGAATTATCGCCATTAGGGAAAAAGTCCGGCGTGATAAAATTGCCGAAGCTTGCTATGGGGAATCCGTGGTAAAATCTGCGCCTCTTATTTTAGCCGTTTGCAGTACCAATGTGGACTATCGAATGCCCAATGGCCAGGTGTCCTACCCCATCGACCTGACATTTTGTGCCGACAGCATGATTTTTCAAGCCCTCCACGAAAACCTGGATACTTGTATATTTTCCACCTACCGGGAAGAAGAAATAAAAGAAATTCTCACGGTTCCCCATTCCATGAGAGTTCCCCTGCTTTTGTTAATGGGTTATTCTGCCGAAAAGATAAAGAAACATACGGAACGATTACCTATAAGCAGGATTGTTTCCTATGAGCACTGGTAGGAGCGGGAATGGCTGACGACAAAAGAAGAAAAGACCTGGAACTTCCCGTAAAAATCATCTTCAACGAGGAAGGGGTGAATTTTTTTATCCAGAGCAAGAAAAAACTGAACAAATTTAAACTTGCAGATGATATGGAACAATACGGGATCTTTTTTGACGTTTTTTCCCCTGCTTCCGTCCAGAAACTCATGCTAATCAACTACGTTTCCTATATAGAACTCTCCCGACCAGAATTCATGTCCAAACGCCAAGAAGTCATGGATCTTTCCAAACTCATCACCTATGCAACCTTTTACCGGCGGTTTGACGAAACCGTTTTTGGCAAAATAATGGATTCGGATCTGATTAAAAAATGGAATCGGGGAAATCCTGCGGGGATCATTGACAGAAAGACCAGCGTCAAACCCGAGATTCTCTCCAACAACCTTATAAAAAATAAGGTATTGATTCAGTCCATCAAACAGGAAATGCTCAGACCCATCATGGAAACGGTCATGTCCAGCGAGAGTCTACTTCCTGAAGAAAAAAATATTCAGCTATTCTTAGCGGAAAAATTCCTCAATAACCTCAGACCCCTCACTTGGTTTGTTCTTTCCCAGTTCAAAGATTCCGATGAGTACTTGGAACTCCTGAATCAGATTGAAATTGCCCTCCACGAATACATGGAAAAATCAAAGCTGGCGGAATACCTGTCGTTGATGATCATGGAACTGGCAATTAATGCGGAAAATACCAATATCCAAAGTTTCGCCAAATCCCGGTATAAGGGAACTTTGGATCCCAATGCGGTGATGTTCGACCCGGAAATGCGGAAAATGATCGTGGAAGAAATGAGCCATAGGAACCAAAACGTTTTCTTGACCTGGAAGGTGGGTAATGACTCCACCAAGGGCTTGGCGAGCCGGGAAAAACTCTCCGTGAGGGTTTTCAATAAGGAAGCGGGATATCTGGAATTAAAAAAATCAGTGGATGACACCAAGGGTGCCAATACAAAACTAAAAAGTTTGATGGATTTTTACAAAGACGGAAACGACGAAGCAGGGGCCAATGCGGAGTTAGGTCTTTACTACCTGTCTTACCTATCAGAAGAATGTTCCAAGCTTGGGGTACATTTTGAATCCTTGGTCAATCAAGTACGGGATACTGGATTGACCGTGATTACTTTGAATCTACTTATTTAATTGCCGCTTCTATGATTCTATCCAGGACTTGGGAATAGGTCATACCCCCATCCTCCATACACATCATGGGAAACATGGAAATGCTTGTAAAACCAGGCAAGGTATTGATTTCATTTAGGTAAATCTTCCCCGTGGTTTTGTCCAGGAAAAAGTCCACCCGGGAAAAACCCTTGGCTTCGCAGGACCTAAAGGCCTTCAAAGCCATAGCTTTGATTTCTTGAATGAGCCTAGCCTCCAATTTTGCGGGAATCTGAAGAATGGCCCCATCGGGATCCTTATATTTCGCATCATAGTCGTAAAATTCATGGGTAGGGACAATTTCTCCCGGTCCGTAGGCCTGCTCCTTCCCTAAAGGTCCAAGAACCGCAACTTCAATTTCCCGGGCGTGGATGGCCGGTTCAACGAGAACCTTGGAGTCGATGAGAAAAGCGGCTTCCACGGCAGATTTAAAAGTTTCTGGGGAATCAACCTTGGAGACCCCCACGGAGGAACCGGAGTTGGAAGGTTTGACGAAAACAGGCCAGCAAAACTGAGCGTCCACCTGCTTTTCCGCATTCCGCCAAAAATTAGGATTTCCTATTTCTTCCTTCCGGAGAGTCAACCAGGGAACCACACTCACACCGTTTTGTTGCCAAACTTCTTTTATCTTGTCCTTATCCATTCCCAATGCACTTCCTAGGACAGGAGAACCGGTGTAGGGAAGTCCGGCGTATTCCAAGAGCCCTTGAAGCCGGCCATCCTCTCCGTAGGTTCCATGGGTAATTAAAAAAGCCCCATCCAACGAAAGAAACCGTCCCCCCGCATTCAAGCCCCGACCAGGTGCTAGCAAGACTTCCTTGGCAGGATCTTGGGTAATCCATAGTTTATCCCCATGGGCCAGTCGGCCCTCTTCAGAAAAGGCCTCCTGAAGGTACCAGCGCCCTTCCAGGGTGATTCCAATGGGCTTGACCACATACTTATCCCGGTCCAGATGTTCGTAAATGGAGGCGGCGGATCGGAGGGAGACCTCGTGCTCCTGGCTCATACCGCCGTAAAAAAGTGCAATATTCAGTTTCATGAGAAATATCTAATCTGATTTCAGCCAAAAGGACAAGCCTATCAGGGAGGGCAACCGCAGAATGGTAATTTCATTCGGTTTGTCACTTCTGAAAACCTTCACATCTACCCAAAGATAATCGGAGGCAGAACATCCTTGGGGAAAAATCCAATTAATATGCTGAGTATCTCCCAGGGAAAGGGATTGGATCTCTTCCCCATCCTTTTTGTGAAACCGCAGCTGACAGACGTAGGGACCTGGAACCCGGGAATCCGGGAGATAGGAGACCTGGAGGCCTGAGGGGACCCACAGGGCGTCTAATTTCCCAAAACCGAGAAAAATCCCGTTGAGTTTGAGGTGAATGGCCTCCAGGGTGTTCCAGGACTCCGTAGAGAACAACGTGGGATGGTTCCAGGCCCGAAGACCTAAAAGTTTTGCTTCGGACCACCGGTCCCGGGCCATGAGATCCTCCATGACGGTAAGGTGATCCGAGAAGGACTGTGGCTTATCCTCTTCGGGAGGAGGGAGGGAAACCGTAGGCAGGATTCCCCTCACCGCGGGTACGACTTCGGTCCTCTCCCATTCCCCCTTGGAATAAATATACCAAACCCCGGTGAGAACTTGGGCTAGCAGCTGGTCTTCCTGGGTTCTCAAGGCCGTTATGGGTAGGGGTAGTGGGGGTAAAACCCCAGGGGAATCCGGGGGGAACAGCACTTTCAACTCCCTATCCCGGGCAATCCACAAACCCCCATTCCATAAAACCGCAGCGTTGGGTTGAGATTGAACCCCAGGTACTTCTAAAAAAGCCTCTTTGTAGGGAAAAAGGAACCTAATTATGCCCAGTTCCCCGTCGTACTGGATAAGTGAATCCCCAGGACCGGGAAGATTCCAGAGGGTGGGAGGGATTCCCTCGGGGGTGGAGAAAAGAATACTACCCTTTCCTTCCTGGGGTGAGGTGAAAACAGCCCCCCCCAGATCCCAGGACCATCCTCCCATGGCACCGGATGAAAAAGCCAGGAGTATCCAGACCAAAAGACTCACTCTTTCCAACCCAAAGTTGCGAGGATTTCCCGGGCTTTTGCCTCTTCATCCCAGGCTTCCTTTCCTGAAGCCGTGATGATGCTGGTTTCATGTCCTTTTCCTAATAGTAAAACCGTATCCCCGGGTTTGGCTTGGGTGAGGGCTGCTTCCAAGGCCCGGACCCGAGGTCTGAGAAGAATCAGGGTTTCATCCCTGGTTTTTTCTTTAATTCCCGAAGCAATTTCTTCCAGGATATTCCAAGGATCTTCCAAACGGGGATCTTCATCCGTTAGAAAAATGAGGTCGGCGTATTTATCCGCTAAGGCCCCCTGGATGGGCCGTTTTACCCTATCCCGCTCCCCTCCGGAACCAAAAACGATCATTAGCCGACCGGAAGTACGCAGGCGGACATCGGGGAGAACCCGCTCAAAGGCTCCAGGGGTATGGGCGTAGTCCACAATCACCCGAAACGGCTGCCCCTGGTTAATTAGTTTCATCCGTCCTTTCACCCCAGCGATATTTTTTAGAAGGGGGGCCAATTCCAAAGGATTTTTACCCACCAGACCAGTCACGGTCAGTAAGGTGGCCATAAGATTCTGCACATTGAAGACCCCCGCCAAGGGACAGGTGACGCAAACGCTTTGACCTTTCCATATGAGGGTGAAAGTGAGTCCGGTGTTATCTTCCTTTATCTCATTCGCCCAAAGATCAGCACTGGGATCCTTTAAACTATAGGTGAAACAAGGCCGGGATGTCGCACGGATGAAAATATCGTGCCAAGGGTCGTCCCGGTTCACGACCCCAAATCCCATTTTCCCCGAGGTATCCAAAAGGGAAAATAACCGGGATTTGTCTTCCCGGTACTGTTCCAATGTACCGTGGAATTCCAAGTGCTCCGATGTCACATTCGTGAAAACCGCCGCATCGTAGGCCACGTCCCCCAGACGGTTGGTTTTTACCGATAAACCATGGGACGTGGACTCCACCACGGCGAACTCCAATCCATTATCCACCATTTCCCGTAAAAGCCCCTGAATCTGGGGAGCTTCCGGGGTGGACTGCCGGAAACTATTAACTTCCACGGCATCCCCGGTCTTGTATTCCACAGTGGAAAAAAATCCGGTCTTGTGCCCCAAAAGTTCCAAGAGTTGAAAGAGAAAACTGGTGGTGGAGGACTTCCCATCGGTTCCCGTGACGCCTATAACCCTCAGCTCTCGGCTGGGATAATCATAAAATGCCGCAGAAACGGGGGACATGAAAAACCTCGTATCCTGTACCTTCACGTAGGCAACCTCCGGGGCGTAGGTGTCCAGATCTTGAGAATGCACAATGGCTACAGCGCCGTGGTCTATGACCTGGGGAATAAACCTATGACCATCGGTGTGGACTCCCGGTAAGGCAAAAAACAATCCGCCCGGACAAGCCTCCCGGGAGTCAAAAAATAGGGTTGAGATCTGGGGATCGGGGCCACGTTTTTCTAGAACATTCATATTTTTTAAGATCTGGGAAAGGAGCATGGTTCTCATAGGCTTATTCTACCCAAACCCCTAGGCTGGGGGCAAGGGGATGAGAAAGGGTGGAATTTCCCTTTTATTGATTCTGGGCCTTTTGTGCTCTCGCCAGTATTCTATCCAAATGGTTGGCGAAAGCCTGTTTTTCTTTTGGTCCGAAGGCTCCCGGCCCCCCAGTTACCATCCCTTCAGACCGTAGTCCGTCCATGAGGTCCCGCAAGGCCAGCCGGGGCCCGATATTATCCGCAGTAAGAAAAACCCCCCGGGGATCCAAAACGATTCCAGATTTTTTTATCACCCGGTCAGCCAGGGGAATGTCCGCAGATATCACCAAGTCCCCCGGCTCGACCATGCTCACGATATGGTCATCCGCCACATCTGCACCGGAGGAAACCACAATTTGGGATATGAGGGGGGATGAGGGAATCCACATCTTCTGATTGGCCACAAAAATAAGTTTCATCCCCCAACGGGAACTGGCCTTGTAAAGGATTTCTTTCACCGCCACGGGACAAGCGTCCGCATCCACAAAAATTATCATAATTTAAGCCTCTTTAATCATAGGTGTTCAAAATTTGCTGCTCTGGAAAATTCCCTCTGTTTCTGGTAAATTACCCCGTGGTTAATCCTTCCTTTGTATCAAATCCCTACCTCACAAGGCAACTCATCGCTTATATCGGAAACAAGAGGTCACTCCTTCCCTTTTTATCAGGGATATTTCAAGGTTTAGGTCACGGTCCTGGAACAAGGTTTCTCGATCCTTTTTGCGGTTCAGGAGCAGTAGCCCGTTTAGGCAGGGTTTTAGGGTATCAAGTGGGGGCCAATGACTGGGAACCCTATGCCCGGCTGGTTACGGAGGCCCATACAGCTTTCACCCCTAAAGAGGTCAATAATTGGTTTGGTTCCCGGGGAGGAGCACAACACCTGCGGGAACTACTGAATTCGCCCCCTCCTGCCCAGGAGTACCTTTCAAAATATTACTCTCCCGCCCATTTGGACACCGCTGATTATACAAAAGAACGGATGTTTTTCACCCCGTCCAACGGCCAATATCTGGACCGAGCACGATCCCTCATCGAATCATGGTATCCCGGTTGGGAACTCCCGGAAGAGCAACGCCGGGAAAAAGTATTCTTAATCGCCCCTTTGATCTATCAAGCTTCCGCCCATTCCAATACTTCCGGCGTATTTAAAGCCTTTCATAAGGGCTTTGGAGGTCACGGGGGAGATGCATTAAAACGGATTTTTCATCCCATGACATGGGAAAATCCAGAGCTTTGGGACTCTGGTCCAGGAGCCCAAGTCTTTGGGTTGGATGCTCAGGAATTTTTAAAGAATCAAACCGCAGATTTGATCTATTTGGATCCCCCTTACAATCAGCACCAGTACGGTTCAAACTACCACCTGCTGAATACCCTCACCCTCTGGGATAAACCGGAAGCAGATTTGAATTTCACACCCCAAGGAATTTTGAAAAACAAGGCGGGAATACGCCAGGATTGGATTGAGCGCCGCAGTCCCTACTGTGTACGAACTCAAGCACCTAAATCCCTTAAAGCCCTTTTGGACCAAGCCGATGCCCGGCATATCGTTTTAAGCTACAATACTGAAGGAATCATTCCTTTTGAGGAAATGTATGAAATCCTTTCCTCATCCGGTAAGGTGGATCTGGTCATTCAGCCCTATGTAAAATACCGGGGAGGACGACAAAGTCCCCTCAGGGCCGTTCACAATTCCGAACTGGTTCTCATATTGGACCGCTCATCCGTCCCAGGTTCTGGATCGGCCGTGAGGGTTCGCCGGTTTCTACTGCTTCGAAAAATCCAGGCACTGCTCGGGGTCTCCTTTCATCCAGAAAAGATTAAATCCCGGGGATGGAACCAGAGGGAAGCGTTTCACTGGCAGGGTAATAATAGAAGTTTCACCTGTGGGACACTACACCTATGGAAATTTAACCTGGGAAAAGAAGACTTGGAAGCCTGGCCCACCGAAGATTTGGAAATTTTTGCAAAGGATCTGGAAACCCTGGTCTGCTCAGATCACGGGGAGGAAGCACAAGTTCTTCTGGATCTTCTCCAGAACTTTCCCAAGGAAAAAAATCTCGCCAGAAGACTTCTTTGGACCCTAAGAAAATTTGCTTTTAAAAAGTACCAAACCATCTACTCCCGCCTAGCCTTGGAAACGAAAAAGTTGTTTTTATCCGAGAAAGAACTTTCCCCCTTGTTGGGGGATCTGGAAAAGCTGGAGAATCAGGCGTCCAAGCGATTTAAAGGTTGATTTTTGCACTCCCTTCGGGATTGAAGTATATTGGCTATGAATGAATTTACAAAGAAAATTGACTCTTGGTTACCTTGGCCTCATTTTATTGGTAGTCTCATCCAGTTTTTTTATTTATTTTTCCTTGGGAAAAAATATTCTTGTCCAGTTTTATTTGCAGGAAAAACTCATCCAAGCCCAGGCTTTGGCTGGGGCAATTGATGGGGATCGTCACCTCAGCTTCACGGGGCCTCAAGCGTTAGACGATCCGGTCTATCAAGGCTACTTAAAAAACCTCCGGGAATTTAAAACCAAAAATTTAGGAATCACTTCTCTTTATACCGTGGCTCAGGGAAAAGACAAAAGCTTTCTATACGTCTTGGATGCGGATAAAAAAAATAGGATTCATACAGAACCTGAATCGTCAGCCCTTGTTTACACCCAAATTTTCCACGAGGGGATAGATCGTTATTTCCCTGAACCCCAACAAACCCCTTACGGAACCTATTTTAAGGTCACCGCGGTGATTAAAAACTCCCAGGGCCTGCCCAGTGGTATATTAATTATGGACGTACGTGAAACCGAAGTGGGAAATTTTCAATTCCAATTTCTCTGGATGGCGAGTTATGGGGTCTTACCCGCCTTTTTATTAACCCTGGTATTATCCATTCTCCTATCCCGCCATCTCGTACATCCCATAGGACAATTCTCCAGGGCTGCAAAAAAAATCCAGACCGGGGATTTTTCCATAAGGATTCATCACCGGAGAAAGGATGAATACCATGAACTGGCGAGGGCGTTTAATGATATGTGTACAGATTTGGCCAGATCTCATCGGGCCCTGGAAACCAGAGCGCAGGAGATGGACTACCTGGCTACCCACGATGGGGTCACAGGACTGGAGAACAGACGGGCGTATTTTCACAAATTAGACCAGCTGATCTCTTTTTTGGAAAGATTAAAAAATCCTGTCACTGTAGCGGTGATGTTTTTAGATTTGGATAAATTTAAGGAAGTGAATGACTCCTTAGGCCATGCCGCCGGGGACGAGCTTTTAATAAAAGTGGGGGAAAGGTTGAAATTGGCGGTTCGCACCACCGATTCGGTCTTCCGTTTAGGCGGGGATGAGTTCACCCTCATCATTAGTCCCCTGGGACAAACCCAGGATGCCTCCGTGGTGGCTAGCAAAATCCTGGAAGCATTGCGGAATCCCTTTGATCTGAAGGGTCACTCTGTCCCCATCGGTGTCTCGATTGGGGTGGCTTTTTACCCACTGGATGGAACCAATGCCAGTATCCTCACCCTAAATGCGGATACGGCGCTTTATGAAGCCAAGCGCTTGGGATTCAGTCCCGTATTTTATTCCCCTGCCATGACCGATAAGGTAAAAAAATCCGCAAGAATACGGGAAGATTTGGTTCATGCCTTTGTACAAAAGGAATTCCGCCTGGTATATCAGCCCATTGTGGATTCGCAAGGGAGCCTGGTGAGTGCCGAAGCCCTCATGCGGTGGGATCGCCCTGGTTACGGTCCCGTATCCCCCATGGAATTTATCCCTATTCTCGAGGAATCTAGCCAAATATCCCAAGCAGGTCTTTGGGCTATTAAAGCCGTGGCCAAACAAATAAAACTTTGGGAATCCATGGAGCTGCCCTCCGTTCCCATAGGCATTAATCTTTCCTTAAGGCAATTGAAAGATAGGGAATTTCGGGTGAATTTTTTAGACACCCTTTTTAATCCCGGTTTTCCCAGAGAAGGAATATACTTTGAAATCACCGAGACTATGCTGGCTCACGAATCGGATGTGCGGGCTTTAATTCTCAGTTATGCCGAAAAAGGCATGCGCTTTGCCCTGGACGATTTTGGCACAGGGTATTCGTCCCTTGCCAGTCTTTCCGGCCTGCCTTTTACTTATCTGAAAATCGATAAACACTTTGTGGATCTTATCCCGGAGAATAAAAAAACAGTTTCCATAGTCCAAGCCATCATCCAACTATCTAAGGCTTTAAATGCGATTACCGTGGCAGAAGGGGTGGAAACCCGGGAACAATTTGAAATCCTCAAGTCCCTGGGTTGCCAAAGATTCCAAGGCTACTACTTCTCCAAACCCATAGAACCCCAAGAATTCCTTAAAGATTACAAAAAAACCGGATATTGAGGGAGGTTTTTGCGCACCAAAAACTCTCCGCAGTAGTTTTCAGACAGCCTCAATTACGGTATTTTTCCATATGGATAAGTATCAATCTTGGATTTACCCGCTCTTCTTTAAATGCTTGGTATCCATGTTTCTCATAAATATGAAGACTTTTTATATCTTTGTGTCCTGTATAGAGAACCAGTCGCTCTGCACTGGACAACTCCTTTTCCATGGCATTGAGTAACTTTTGTCCCCAGCCCTGGTCTTGGAACCCTGGATGCACCACCAGTCGGTGAATAAAAGCGGTTTGATCTTCTATCTTACCCCTCACCGCACCCATGAGCCTGCCCTCTGTTTCAAATTTAAGAAAAACCGAGTCATGGAACTCTTCCCGAATACCCTCTAAGGTTTGTGTCAATGGAGCGATCAAGGGATCCCCATACCTCTGGGCTGTTTCGGAAAAGGCTCTCTTCTGTAAATCCAGAATCCCGGGGAGATCCTTCCATTCTGCTTTTTGTATTTCCATTTTTACCCTCGATCTCCCGGTTCTTGTTCCGTGGGAGATTTCCAAATAATTTCATACCTCGGAAATCCCGAGGACCGTATAATTCGATCAAAAATTTTTTCACCACTTTCCTGCCCTTGGGCAAGAAGGCCATCTTTTAAAACCTGGGCAATAATCCGGGGTTTTAATCGCTGTATCAGCTGTTTCCAGTCCAATGGTGCCAGGGGAATGCCAGGAAATCGGACCCCCTCCGGAAAATCCAAAACCTGGAAATCCGTAATCCTCGGGGTGGGTAGTCTCAGAACCAGTACCCGACCGCGTTCTGAGGGTTCCAGCTCAATCTCCATGGGATTTTTTTCCAAATCCATACCAGCTCTCACCCGGATATTCAGAACGAGAAATCCAAATTTCCCTAACTCTGGGTCAAACCCAATTTTTCTGGCCAATCTCACCAACTCCAGGGTTTCCCAATCCACCGGGGGAATAGGCCGCCGTGCCGTACTTTGGGCCTTCAGGGTCTTCCATGCAGAGGTATCGTAGGGCAAAAAGTCAAAGGGAAAGAGGACCTGATAAAAGGCATCCGCCGTCTGAATCCTGGTTTGATTATAAACTCCTGTGAGCACCTGGGAGGCCAGAGAAAAGCGCACGAGTTCCTGCTGATCCTGTCTGTAGACCCAATAGGCCCATCCCCCTGCCCCCAAACTCAGTCCCAAGAGAAGAATTCCTAATAAAATATGGGATTTTCTCATATTTTTATCTCCTGGATACGGAAAATCACCGTCTGAAAACCCAGCACCCCAAAAAAGGAGGTAAGGAAATTCTGTGCATTCGTAGATGCTGTTTCTAAAATTCCCGCTTCAAGAGCTTCCTCTGTGGCAGATTTCACCGCCTGAGACAGGAGGCTTTGAAGCTCCTGGGGTGTCACGGACCCGGTGGGGGGAAGACTGAAGTACTGCTGAAGTTTTTCATCCAGGGCATCGGCGAGTAAAACTGAAGGGGGTGGAAAAATTATTTCCACTGTATGTTGATTATCCGAAGGGAGGATGGTGAACCCAGATTGAAGATTAAATCCCGCCTGTACGCGCACGGGAACGGCAAAAAGAGCTTCTTTTTTAGATTCCAAAATATTCCACCATTCCCTATCCCGAGAATGATAGATTACTTGTCGGAAATTCATCTCCACCAGGGGGAGTTCAAATATTTGCCTTATTTCTGTCCGAGTTCGGGACCAGGGATCCTGGGGGGTACAAGCGGTAAAAATCAGAATTCCCAGGAGTACAAACTTTCTCATGCCAGCTATTTTATCCTCAATTGGCCAATTGTCCAGCTTTTTTTATCAAAAGTAAAAGCAGAACCCTCTTTTTTTCCTTCTCTATAATGAAATGAATGAAGAACTACGCTCCCCCCGACCCCACCTCAGACCCCGGGAAAAAATAAAACAATTGGGTCCCGAGGGACTTTCTGACCAGGAACTCATGGCCTTGATTCTCTCTTCTGGGTGTGCACAAGCTTCCATTGAAGATCTTGCCCCTGCTTGCCTGGCAGTTTTAGATAAACACCAAGGTTTGGAAGCCTATAAAAAGCTTATTCAAATTAAAGGTATAGGACATTCCAAAGCTGGCCAAATTGTGGGGACCTTGGAGCTGACCCGAAGGATCTACCTTCCCCATAGACCAAAAATTCGACTCCCCCAGGATGCCTATACCATTCTTCGCAGGTACGCCGACCGCCCCCAGGAGCATTTTCTTTGTCTTTCATTAAACGGGGCCCATGAGGTGCTTAGAACCCGGCTGTTGACCATTGGTTTGCTCAACAGAACTTTGATCCATCCAAGGGAAGTATTTGCAGGCCCTATCAAGGACAGATCCGCCGGAGTCATTGTGGCCCATTCCCATCCTTCGGGGAATTTAGATCCCAGCCGGGAGGACAGGGATATTACCAGAAGAATTTGGGAGGCTGGCCAGATCCTGGGAATTCCCCTCCTGGATCACCTCATTTTTACCCAGACTTCCTTTTACAGCTTTCAGGAATCGGGCTTGCTGTGTTAAGGGATTCCCTTTAAACTTCACCCATGGATGAAGTAAGACTCAGAGAGCACGTGGAACTAATTCGGGAAGTTTTTTATTACTCCCATCGTTTCCAAGATAAAACTTTTGTTTTTAAAATTGATTATCCCATGGTGATGGAAAAGCATTTTCCCAATCTCCTGCGGGATTTGGCCCTCCTTCACCAAACCGGTATCCATGTGGTAATTGTCCCCGGGGCAAAAGAGCGGATCGATGAGGTTTTAAAGGAATACGGGGAAGAAAGCCATGTGGAAGCGGGGATTCGAATCTCCACAGCGGAAGACTTACCCTTCATCAAAATGGCGGCTTTTGACGTGGTGAATAAATTCATGACGCCCTTGAGTGGTTTTAAGGTCAACGCCTTGGTCGGTAACTGGGTGAGAGCCCGGGGATTGGGTGTGATAAACGGTGTGGACTACCAATTCACGGGAAAAGTAGAAAAAGTTAATGCGGAACTTTTGGAGCAGATGCTCGATGGTGGGCATATTCCCATCCTCCCCTGCATTGGTTGGTCCAGCGCCGGCCAAGCCTACAACATCTCCTCCGATGACCTGGCCTTGGCAGTGTGTGAAACTTTGGGGGCAGAAAAACTATTTTTTATCAGCGAAAGCGAAGGGATCGACGGCCGGGGATACGATGTTACCCCCGATGTGGAAAGACTCCCGGACGGTCGGGTACCCCGGATGTCCGTAAGCCAAGCCCAGGCCCTCTTGGAATTAAATCAAGGGGTCCAAGATGTGGATCTCCATTACATCAAACAAGCTTTGGCCGCCTGTAAAAAAGGTGTGGAACGGGTTCACTTGGTGGATGGCCGGACCGAGGGGGTTATTTTGAAAGAAATCTTCTCCAACATAGGAATCGGAACCATGATCTATTCCGATGACTACGAAAGCATCCGTTCCATGACCCCCGGGGATGTGAGTGATGTTCACCGGCTAATGAAGCCCCTCATCGATCAAGGGATTCTCGTGAACAGAACGGAAGAGGACCTGATTGAAACCTATCATGACTATGTGGTTTATGAAGTGGACGGGGCGATTCATGCCTGTGGAGCCCTGCATACCTACCAAGATGGTCAGGGTGAAATCGCTGCCATCGCCACAAACCCCTCCTATGCCCATCTATCCATGGGAAAAAAGATCTTGGGATTCCTGGTCAGCCGGGCTATAAAACTAGAACTGCGAAGGGTTTTTGTCCTCACGACCCAAACCACCGATTGGTTCCACCAGATGGGGTTCAAAGAAGCGGACCTGGAAACCCTCCCGGAGAAAAAACAAGTGAACTATAACCGTCAGCGGAAAAGTAAAATCTTTGCAAAAGAGCTCTAGGGCATCACTGGTCAAGAAATTTTTAAGATGAGCTTTTACTTGTCATAAAGGCGAAGTTGAGAGTACTATTAGCGTATGAAGATCCGTTTGATAGAAGTTCCCATGGACTTCGGTGCCTCCCGCAGGGGAGTCAATGTGGGGCCCACAGCCCTCCGACTGGCTGGTATCAAAGAAAAACTCATGGAGTTAGGCCACCATCCCGAAGAAGATGAACAGCCGATCTTCGTTCCCATCCAAGAAATAGCCCAAGAATACGACAGTACCCTCAAATTTCTTCCCGCCATCCTTGCAGGCTGTCGAAAGCTAGCCCAGAGAGTGGAAGCCACAAAGCAGGAGGGTCTTTTCCCCCTGGTGATGGGAGGCGATCATAGTATAGCCGTAGGAACCTTAGCAGGCCTGGGAGCCTACTACCGAGCCCAGGGCATTCGATGGGGGGTGGTTTGGCTCGATGCCCATGGGGATTACAATACCCCTGAAACCTCTCCTTCGGGGAATATCCATGGGATGCCCCTCGCCGCATCCACTGGCATTGGAAGTCCTGAACTCACGGGTCTTCATGGGGATTTTACGAAAGTTGATCCTTCCCATGTGGTGATCATCGGCCTTCGGGATGTGGACCTGGGGGAAAGACAAAATCTAAAAAATCAAAAAGTTAAGACCTTTACCATGGCGGACATAGACAGAAAAGGAATCGATTCCGTCATGGCCGAAACCTTGGAATACCTCAAGCAGAGGGTGGATGTTATTCACCTGAGTTTTGATGTGGACAGCCTTGATCCTACCTTTGCACCGGGAGTGGGTACGCCTGTCCCCGGGGGACTTACCTACCGGGAAGCCCATTTCATTATGGAGCACCTGGCCGCCAGCGGCATGGTGGGGTCTGCGGAGGTTGTCGAGGTCAACCCAATTTTGGATATTCAAAATAAAACTGCTGAAACTGCGGTGGAAATGATAGCCAGCCTTTTAGGAAAAACCATACTTTAGGGGATTTTAATGGAAACGATTTATTCCACAGAAGATAAAAGCGAAGCCCAGCGGCTGTCGGACTTACTCACCAAAGACGGAATTAATTCCCAGACTCAACAGGCAGGATCATGGTTTGAAGTACAGGTGCCCCAAGATAAAGCCGCCGAAGCCTTCCGTACCCTAACTCACTTTCTGAAGGGATAATAAAGCCCCCGGGCTAAACCTTGGGGGCTTCGATTAGTGTAAAAAGATCTTATTTAGCCGCTTCAGCAGCCTGAACAATCACTTCTACACGGCGGTTAGGAGCTCGTTGGGCTTCCGTATTACCCTTAGATACTAACTCTTTAGAACCTAAACCCACCTTTTCGGTGGCAATGATGTTCCAACCTTCCCGGTACTCGAAGGCCCAAAGTATTCTATTGGCTCTGGCTTTTGCCAAGGCGACCTGACGGGCCTTGGTGTTCACATCCGCGGTGTGTCCCCGGAAGTTGAGCATGATGTTTTTGTAGTTCTTCATGGCTTCCACCATGGTCTCTACTTTTTTCATCTCCCCAGGAAGAAGTTTTATGGAATCCTTTACGAAGTAAATAGGGGTATTCGCTGCTACCACTTCCCTAAGTTTATCCAAGGTCCATTCCGCTGTCTTTACGGGAGCGGCCACGGGAGCAGTCACGTTTTTCGGAGCGGGAACCGGTGCCTCCACCGCAGGAACTGGTGCTGGAGAACTCTGTCCTGCCATACCCACAATGGCCCAAATTGCCAAACCTAAAACTACTGCAATTATCAGGATGATAAGAGGGACAGGTGGCCCCTTATTGTCTTTTTTATTCCACAACATGGATTCCGGATCTGGCATTTTTAACTCCCCTCTATTTAATATGTCCCTATTGGGCACACTTGTCCACTCATTCATGGGACTCTAGCTAGATTATCGGACATTTGGGGTGATAAACTGAAGTCCTTTGGTTTTCCTTTGGTTTTCTTTCGATTTTATACACATCTGGGGCGAAAACCATTTGACCATATCCCCCCTGCAAATTAAAATTACTCCATGATTACAGAAAATGCTCGGCTGGCCATGCTTGTGGAACTGGACTCCAAGCTGAACCAGATTCAGGATCTTGACCTGGTTCTGGAAGAAATACTCCGGGGTGCCAGAAGTACCTGTAGGGCTGACGCGGGATCCTTATATTTGGTCGAAGGGAACCACCTGGTGATTAAATATTCACAAAACGAAACCAAGGAAAAGGAGCTCCCCTCCGGAGAGAAATTAATCTACTCCATTTTTAAAATTCCCATGGATAAAAAATCCATCTCCGGATACGTGGCCAGTACAGGAAAAGTATTAAATATTCCCGATGCCTACAAAATAAGAAAAAATACCCCCTATAATTTCAACCCCATCTACGACAAACTTTCGGATTACAAAACCACCTCCATTTTGACTATTCCTCTTACGGCAGGGCACAACCAAATCGTAGGGGTCATTCAAATCATCAACGCCAGGGATGAAAACAATCAAGTTAGACCTTTCGGAAGTGAAGACGAGCTTTTGATCACCCATTTTGCCAGTAATGCGGTGGTTTCCCTCGAAAGAGCAAAACTGACGAGAACCATCATTCTCCGGATGATCCGCATGGCAGAACTCCGGGACCCCAAGGAAACAGGCCCCCACGTAAACCGGGTTGCGGGATACGCAGCTTTGATCTACGAAAGATGGGCCCGGCGCCGCGGGATTACGGACAAAGAACTTCAAAAGAACCAGGATACCTTTAGAATGGCCGCCATGCTCCACGACGTGGGTAAAGTCGCGATCTCCGACCTCATTTTAAAAAAACCTGCGAAGTTCACCCCGGAAGAATATGAAGTCATGAAAACCCACACGGTTTCGGGTGCCCAGCTGTTTAGCGATCGACAGTCCACCTTTGACGAAGTGGCAGCGGAAGTGGCCTTAACCCACCATGAGAATTGGGATGGGACTGGTTACCCCGGTTGGATTGATCCTTTTACCAATGCGGTTATCAAAGCTGATGCCCAGGGCAAGCCCCTGGGGCGTGTGGGCGAGGAGATTCCCATCTGGGGTAGAATTGTATCCGTTGCGGATGTTTATGACGCCCTGTCCAGCAAACGCGTTTACAAGGAAGCCTGGGGCGAATCCGATGTATTGGAGGAGATCCGAAAAATGTCTGGAACAAAATTTGACCCGGAACTGGTGGAAATCTTCTTTGAAGCCCTTCCTGCCATCAAACAAATCAATGAGCGATACCCCGATGAGTGAAGAAAAACAGAAAGTCCTTGTGGTGGATGATTCCCTCATCAACTTGGAAAAAATTGGGGTTCAACTGGAAAACCGCGGTATCGAAGTTTACAAAGCGGAATCAGGTTCGGAAGCTCTCCACCTGGTGGGTCAGCAGGAGTTTGACCTCATACTTTTAGATGTGATGATGCCTGATTTAAATGGATATGAAATGTGTCAAATTTGGAAAGGAAATCCAAAAACCGCCTCAATTCCCGTGATTTTCCTTACAGCACTCTCTGAACCTGAGGATATCGTTCGGGGTTTTAAAGTGGGGGGTGTGGATTACGTTTCCAAAACCTCCAGCAGTGCAGAACTCTTAGCCCGGGTACAAACCCAACTTACCTTAAAAAAATCCCAAAAACTCCTGGAAAAGGTGAATCATGATCTGGTAAAAGAGATCGACCAGAGAAAACAGGTGGAAAACCAACTTAAGGTCACCTTGAATGATTTGGAAAATTTGGCAAAAATCGATCCTTTGACGAAATTAGAAAACCGCCGTCAAGCCATGGATTTACTAAAAAGAGAGGAGAGCCGGTACCATCGGAACCAGAAATCCTATTGTCTGGTCATGGCGGATATCGATCACTTTAAAATATTCAACGATACCTACGGCCATGAATGTGGGGACTATGTCTTAAGTGAAGTGGGAAAAGTAATGGCAAAAGAAGTCCGGGTCCACGACCATGTAACCCGCTGGGGAGGAGAAGAATTCTTGATGATTCTTCCAGAAACCGACAAAAAACACGGGATAGACGTATCCGAAAAGCTAAAAACCAAGCTTAATGCGGGTAAATTCCTCTACCGAGGAAAGGAAATGCGCATTTCCCTCACCTTTGGAGTAGCCGATGCACTTGACGGGCAATCCATAGAAGAAGTTCTAAGGAAAGCCGATGAAGCTCTTTACCGGGGTAAGAATGCGGGAAGAAACTGCGTGGTGCCCGCTAAATAACCCATGGATTACCACTGGAAACCCACTATTCACCATCCAGGATTTCTAAGATTTTCTTTCCTAATTTTTCATAGCCGTAGGGTTTTTGTAGAAATCCAGAGGCCCCCTCTTTCAAGGCTGCTTCGACTTGATCGGACTGTCCAAACCCCGAGGAAAGTAAAACCTTTACCCGGGGATCAATCTTTTTCAGGGCTCTAAAAAGCTCCAAACCCTGCCTCCCAGGCATGAGCATATCCATGATCACCAGGCGAATATCCTGGATTTTTTCTTGGAATATTTCCAAGGTGGAATACCCTTCAGAGGCTTGCAAGGGAGTGAAACCAAACCGTTGTAGGATGGAGGAGGCCAACTGTCTCATCATAGCTTCATCATCGCAAACTAAAATCGTTCCCGTCCCTCGAAAATGGCTTAAGGGCGTACGGTTTTCAGCATCTACAGGGAATTCCTCTGGCCAATAAAGCTGCACCTCGGTTCCTTTTTCCACTTCAGATTGGACATGAACAAAGCCCCCGTGGAGTCCTAAAATATTAAACACCATACTCAAACCTAAGCCGCTCCCCGGGGTGGTATTTTTTGTGGAAAAATACGGATCGAAAACCCTCTCCAGGATCTCAGCGCCCATTCCCGGACCATTATCCCGAAACCTGACGACCCAGTAAAATCGATCCTCAGCCTCAGGATGTTCGACCTTGATCTCCTTGGTGGGGAGGGTTCTTTCAAGAAACACGTCAAGGGTTCCCTTCTTTATATTATTTGCTTTCAGGGCTTCCAGGGCATTCCCCGCGACTTGGAGTAAGGATTGGCGAACATCATCCACATTACCTAGAATTCGCGAAGGGAGCTCAGAGAAATGGCTGTTCAGAGATAAGCTTTCAGGAATAGCCAAGGTGGATAACGTCTGCTCCAAAAGGGATCGTAAGTTTATATCTTTTCTCTCGTCCTCGGACTTCTTGCTTAAAATTTTCAAGGAGTTAATTACTTTTGTACTTTCTTCCTTCAAACCCCTTAGGGCATTGAAGGCAGGCTGAGGATCGATACAAGCCCCTTCTGGCCCCAAACCTTGCTCGGCTAAATCTAAAATATGACTCATCTCCCGGGAAAAGCCTTCGGTAAAAACACTCATGGCTTGAAATCGGCGGGATCGGGAATTATGTTCTTCCTGCTTTCGGTTTAATGTCGCATCGTCCATTCTAATGATGAGCTGTGCCTCCGTTCCCAGGGAAAGGGGATAAAGAAACATGTTCACCAAAACCTGTCTATTTTTTAGAAAAGGGACACCATTTTGCTCAAAAACCCGGTGTCCCCCAAGGCTGTCTTGGATGATTTTTTTTAAAGGATCAAACTCCCTCGTTATATCCCAAAGCTTGAGACCTTGTATTAGATGGGATTCCTTCCCAATCCAGCGTTCTGCCGTTTTGTTCCACAGGACCACCTCTTCCCTGGCATTGATTGTGATAACCAAGGACGGCAATGTATTGAGAAGTTGTTCCAAATAGCTGCGGGAATCTGATAGCTTTTGCCGTTCTTTTTCTATTATTTTTAGGTGAGATAAAGCCCGGAGAGAAGAAATGATAGTTGTCCGGAGCTTTGAAACCGTCAACTCCGTCTTGTCCTTAAAATCATTGATATCGTAATCAATAATCACCCGGTCTTCGGGGGCATTTCCCGACTGCCCTGTACGCATCACTATCCGCACGTCTTTATTTTTTAAATCTTGACGGATATAACGCACCAAGTCAAAACCAGAGTTCACCGTATCCATGACCACGTCTAAAAGGACCAAGGCCATGTCAGGATGGGCAACCATGACGTTTCGGGTATCCTCTTCATTATAGGCACTGAAAAGTTGAAGTTTTCGGCCTTCAAAGGTGAATTCCCCCAAGGCCAGTCTGGTAACCAGATGAACGGCTTGGTCATCGTCGGATACGAGAATTTTCCAGGGAGGATTGGACACCGCAGGATTTGTAACTTCTACCTCTTGGGCAAAAACCAGTTCATCTGACATAGTAATAGTTTAGTGGCCTAGGGCTAAATTTCAAGGGTCTGAAACCTTAAAGATTGAGCTTTTGAATGACTGGAGGTCGCCCCTTCCATCCAGAAGACTGGGTCTCCCAGGTTTCAGGTGAAACTATGAGTGCCTGAAAACCTTCCTTGGAAAGTTCCAGCAGTTGCATAGTTATTTTTTGGAGGTCCTTGGCACTCAAATTAAAATATCCATCCCGACGCTCCTGCCTTTGTTCATCGCTGATACCCCGCAGCCAGCGGCTGAAGTAGAGATATCCTTCTTCCCCAGGAGAGAGGGGACTCAACTCCTGTCCCACCACACCCACCAGGGCCAAATCCAGCTCTGACTTGGTTAAAAGTTTAGCGGCAGATTGTTCCAGGGCAAAAATAAAACTTTGATAGGTTTCAATTACCTTGGGATCCCTGTAGGAACCAAAACTAAAGTACCCTTCTGAAGGATGAGCGGATGAAAATGCGCCGTAAGCCCCGCCCTTCATTCTAATGGTTTCCCAGAGGGTCGTGGTCCGCCAAAGATGGGCTAAAAATAGCTCACCGGGATGGGATCGGGTATCCCCTGTGGAGGGAAAAGCCCAGGCATTATGCCCCACACTCACCGGGGCGAGAAAAACTTGGGCTTGATCTTCCATGGGGGGGAGGGATTTAATCTGTGCGTAAACTTTCCCTTCGGGAATACTTTGAACCAAGATTTCCAGGGAATTCTGAAAATCCGGAAGAAAGGTTTCCTCACCCGTAATATTCGCCCGGATCCGCCCGCGGATCAGAAGTTTCTCCCAAACACTTTTTAGCCTGTCCCTCAGACCCTCGAGGGCACCGTTGGTTTCCAGGGTCAGAGAAAGCTCCTGAAGAAAGGCCAATTGCCCGAGCCCGCCCATTCTATCGGTGAGCCAACTGGGAAGATGAAACTGTGAGGAAGCCCGCAGGGATGTAAAATGATGCCCTTGGGGCATCACAGCAGACTGGTATTGATTTTTTAATTCCATAACCAGATCTTTAAGTCTGGATAAATTATTCCAATCCTGGTGAAAAAGAATGTCTTTTAGCAGGTCAAAGGAAGGTTCAATTTTCCGGGACAACATTTTCATGCGGATCCAAAAGATTTCTTTTAGTTGTCCATCGGAAAACCCCTGATCCGCATTGAACCGAAAAGATAGACCTCCGGTGGTCAGTTGTATTTTCCTGGCCAAAAGGTCGTAATCCAAATCCACCAACCCCAATCCATCGGCCACTCTGGTCAAAAGGGCGGTATAAAAATAATCCTCTTCCGTAAGACCACTGGCATCCACAGCCAGGTCTAAATAGGCCACATCGTTGGTGGACCCCTCATGGATAAATAAGGGAAATCCCGGATTATGAAATTGGGACTGGAGGATTTCAATTTTCCTGGGGAGATCAGCCCTGCCTAGCTGGGGCAAGGTCGCCTGGTCTTCTGAAGTATCCGGGGTTGTCTGGAATTGGTCCAAGAGTTCGGAATTTTTACGAATGGCCTGAATTTTAGATTCTGTCAGAGTCTCTTTCTCGCGTATCAAACGATCGGAGAGCTTTTTCTCCAAACCCACGGCGTACCCATTATCAGGATAAAAAATCATATCTGCCCGATGGGAATTGTCCGAAAGCAGGGTTTGGATCAGATTTTGAATTACCGGCTCTTTTTTTGCCAGCCGCTCCCGTAAGCAGTCCAACTGGGAGGAGAAAGCCAGACAGACCCCGGGAGAAATACCGTAATTCCAGCTTCGATACAGACGGCGAAGTACCCGTAACCCCCTTCCGGAACCCCTCACCTCTTTCAAGGAAAATTCATAAGCCGTGAGGGTGGCTTCCACCAAATCCTCAGGAAGACCATCTTTTACATAGGAGGCCAGGCTCTCCAAAACCAAGTTTCGGAAGGCTTCCAAGGAATCTTCCTTACAACCCCGGAGAGCAATGGTAAAATTCCCCTCCAGAACATCGGTTTCATAGCCTGAAAGGGGACTAATATCTTCCCCCAATCCCGAGTCCATTAAAACCCGAGCCAAAACACCCGCATCTCCTAACAGCAGGTCCGATAGGAGATCCAGGAGAAAATAGTTCTCCTGATCCAAAGGACCGCAGGTAAGCCAATTCATGGCTAAAGTCGTTCCGGAATCCCCTTCCTGAGCAGGAACGGGAATCCTCAGTTCCTTGGTTTGTGACCAGGGTTTTTGTTTTGTGGGAATGGGAGATGGTTCCTGCGCTTTAAAGTTGGAAAAAAATCGTCGGTTTAGAAGTTCCAGCTGAGGCTCCAAATCGAAGCAGCCATAGAGAAGAACTTGACAATTGGAGGGATGATAATTCGTGGAATGAAAAGCCTTAAACGCTTCATAGGTCAAATCGGGAATATCCAGGGGATTTCCACCGGAATCATGGCTGTAAGGTCCCGATTCACAAAGAGACTGGAGGCAGCTCTCACCCATGACACTTTCAGCGGAAGAATAATTGCCCTTCATTTCATTGAAAACCACGCCTGTATATTCCAGCTCTCCCTCGGGAGTAAAGGCGAGCCTGTGACCTTCCTGGGAAAATATTTCCTGTTTCAAAAGAGGAAAAAACACCGCATCGGCGTAGACTTCCATGAGGTTGAAGTAATCCTTTTCCACCATACTGGAGGCGGGATACAAGGTTTTATCCGGATAGGTCATGGCGTTTAAAAAGGTTTGAAGACTACTTTTTAACAAATACAAAAAGGGATCTTTGGTGGGATAACTGCGACTTCCCGCTAAAACGGCGTGCTCTATGATGTGAGCTACTCCTGTGGAGTCCGTGGGGGGAGTTCTAAAACCAAAAGAAAATAGGTTTTCCGGGTCATTGTTGGAAACTTTATAAACTTGGGCTCCGGTGGTCTCATGGATCCACAATTCCCCGGTTGAACGGATATCTAATAAATTGTCTTGGGATTGGAGGATGAATCCCTGAAGTTTGTCGCCGATATTTGCCATGAATGCAAGATATATGATTTACAGAAAAATGGCCACTATTTAACTATGAGACCTTTCCAATTTATGAATTTCCCGAAAACATGAACGTTTTTATACCCCATACTTTCCAGAATTACCCGGGCTCTGTCACTTCGATTTCCGAACCGGCAGTAAAGGACAATAATGGCATTGAGATCCCTAGTGGGTGGATAGCTGTACATCCGCTCCACAGGAACACTCAGGGCTCCCGGTATGTGACCTGCTCTAAATTCTGTAGAGGTTCTGCAATCCACCAGATAAAAGTTCCTCGGTTTGTGCTCCAAAGTCTGGGAGAGTCCTTCGTAAGTAGTATAAGGATCGGGAGGTACTTCTGTCTCTTGGGAGAACAGGTAGGGGGTGAGAAGATGGAGAAAAAGGTAAAAAAACAGTCTCTTCAAATTTATTAGTCCTGATTTGAATCTGGAATACTTTAAAAAAAGAAAGGGGACAATTCATAGAATTGTTCCCCGTTCCTGGGTTTAACTATCCCCGGGTGGAGGTGGCTACTTTCCGCAACTTTTTGAGTTGTTTTCGTTCCATAGCTTTCTTCTTCCGGTTGTTAATGGTGGAAGGCTTTTCGAAGTACTCCCGCTTTTTCCATTCGCGGATGATGCCCTCTTTTTCTACGAGCCTTTTGAAACGCTTGATAGCTTTTTCCAGGATCTCGGTGTCGTCTACATGAATGACGGCGATAAAAATCACCCCCTTTTTTGCAAGAATGCCTGGGTCATTATAGTGATCAGCCGCTCTTTGTCAATCAGAGAACCCCCTAGGAGAGCCACAGGATCCACCGCTTGGGTGTTCACCCTCACCTCCCAATGTAGATGGGGTCCGGTGGAAAATCCCGTGGAGCCTAGCTCCCCCAAATAGTCCCCTCCCCGGTATAGCATACCCACCTGGGCAGAAATGGAGTCCATGTGGTAAAACATGGAATAAACCCCGGGCAGATGTTCCAATATGAGGGTCCACCCCGTGAGAATCCGATCTTCCACTAATACCACCCGCCCAGCAGCCGGGGCAAAAACCTTGGTCCCCTTAGGAGCTGCCAGGTCGCTCCCATGGTGAATGACTGTGGAATTTCCCCCTCTGGGGTAAATTTCCTTTCTCCGGTCCCCGTAATCTGAGGTCCAGCGAAAAGTGATTTTTAGGGGAAGTTGAAAATTTTGCTGATTTTGGAGAGCTTGCATGTTAAAAGTTTCTAAAACCTGGGTGAGACGACGGGATTGTTCTTGCCGCCGGGGGTCCGGGGTGGTCTGGGCAGCCCTCATCCTCGGAGTTACCCGTAGAATGGTCTCTTTAAATTTCCGAGGTACCACTTCCAACCTGGAGATTCCGCCCTTGTAGAGGTTGCCATTCTCAACAGTGGAAAGATCAACTTTTAATTCATAGGTTCCAGGAAGAAAGTCCGGTCCCAGTCCTACGAGAGCGACACGAAAACCCCGGTAACCCTGGGTATTAGCCCAAGGAAAGGTTGGAAAGGTCCCTAAAGTCTTATTTTGTGAGTTAAGCAAAGCCACCCTAGGTTGAAGTTCACCCTGGGGAATCCATAAGAAAACCACTCCCACATCCCCGGGGCTGAGTTTTTCCGGGGACGAGAGCACCAGGGGTGTTTGAAGTAAGGCCAACACGTTCCAGAGGATGGGAAGAAGTTTTACCATTAATCCTTCATTTTCTGAATATTCACCACGGTGAGCTGAAGGTTTTCCCGGTTACCATAAAAATTACGGCCGAGGGAGAAGGCGACCTGGACCCGGTCCCCCGCTCTCCATCCCCCCTTTTCATACTCTTCAATCCCGTTCCAATAAAGTGCGGACCATTTGATCCCGGTAAATGTGGGATCCCCCGGCACAGGGGGTTTTTTAGACTCGCAGGTCAGGGAAAGTTTTAAATGTCCTCCCCCGTTTTTACCCACGGGGTCCACGGTCTCTAAAATTGCCCCCTTTAAACCCAAGATCAGGGGCCTATTCCCCTCACCGTAGGGTTCAAAGAGATCCATAAGTTTATCCAGACACAAAGGACTTTCATCCCTGCGGCTCATATATTCCAAAGGAATTTCCGCATCCAGGTCCAAATAAGCTTCTTGACCGCTGTTCAGGGGAAAATCCGAGGCCGTTTGCTTTAATCGCTTTAGAAATTCTTCTTTTTTTACGAAAGGAAAATGGAATCCCGCCGCCGCATCATGGCCTCCAAAATCTGAAAAAATATCGGCGAAGCTGTTGAGAAACCTCCGGGTGTCAAAGCCCCTATTGGTCCGCAAGGACCCGATAATTCGATCATCCTGTTTGGTGAGCACCAAGGCCGGGACATCCAAGGCCCCCATGAGCCGAGAGGCTAATATCCCGGTAATTCCTCTTTGAATATCAGGGAGATACACCAGAGCAAAGGTCTTCATTTCCTCCTGGGTGGTGCGTCCCTGGGAAATGACCTCACCCCAGGCATCCTGGCTCATCTGCCGCCTTTGGGCGTTCAATTCGCCCAGCTCCGCCGCCAACTCTTCCCTTCGAACTGGAGAGTCGGTGAGAAATAGTTCCGCGGCCTTTTCCGGGGAACCCAGACGGCCGGAGGCGTTAATCAGGGGTGTCAGGTACCAGGACACGTCGGAGGTGGACAGTCTTTTTCCAAACATATTCTGCTTCATAAGTAAGGCCGCCACCCCAGGCCGGGGGGAGGAAACCAAGGTTTCCATACCTTTTTTGATAAGAATGCGGTTTTCATTTTCCAAAGGCATCATATCGGCTAAGGTTCCAATGGCCACCAGATCCAGGACCTTATTAAAATCCTGACTCAAGCTGGGATGGACCTTCATAAGGTAGGAAATAAACAGGTTCACCAGGATATCCAAGTAATCCAGCCCGTCCTTGTACCGGTTCATTCGGCTTTTAGCCGCTAAGGCTTCCATGCTCAGTCCCGCAAGAGCCGGAAAAGCCTGAGCCAGGGACGGGGCAACATCCGTCAGGTGGATTTCTGCCCTGGATCCAAAAACTTGCTTTAAAAGCTCCTTCTGACTTGGGGCTTGGTAGACCAGGATTTCTTGACCTTGCAGGAATTCGGCTAATAATCCCCTCTGATCCACCAGGTTCTCCGGGGTAAAGACCAAGCGCAGCCTTTTTACCTC
>CAZUXL010000002.1:1224-36712 GCA_964624355.1 uncultured Spirochaetales bacterium | reverse complement strand
TCGGCAAATTCCTTCACAGCGATTTCCGTCAGTCCGTAGGGGTCATCCCCACTGGGAAGCCTCCAGGCGGGATTGAGGCCCATTTCCTTCAGACCTTCCACTAAAATGACCGTGGAAGTAATCCCGTCGGCGTCCCTATCCCCGAAGATCAAAACCTTTTCTTCTTCATCCTTGGCACTCTGGATTCTTTCTACTACATCTTCCATTTGAAGAAAAAGAAAAGAATTGTGGGTATACCGGAGGTCATTTTCCAAATAAAATTGGATAGATTCCCCGGTGCTCACCCCGCGGCGAAGAAAAATACTGGATGCCAGATCTCCCCACCGGGCCTGTTCCCGGTCTTTGAAAGTGGGAAATAATTGATCCAAATCGTAGAGCCGATTGAGTTCCAGAACTTCCCTGGAATCTATTTCTTTTTTTCTCCAATTCATAAAGCTGTGATCTCCTCCCGGATAAGAATCCTGGGTGCAGGGGGATTATGGCCGAATTCATAAGCGGGGGCAAGTCGATTCAGGGCTTGGGTGAGTCTAACTTCGTCTTGTGACCAGATTCTCACCAGGGAATCTCCAGGATTGACCCGGTCCCCGGTTTTTTTGAAAAATTCAAAACCCACATCCGGGAGAACCAGGTCTTCCTTTCTATTGCGCCCCACACCCAAAGCAACCCCAGCCAGACCTATTTCTAAAGAATTCATACCGATGATCCATCCGCCCACAGGGGCGAGAAGATCCTGGAAATAGGGAGCGCGCCGGAGCCCCAACTGAGCTTTTAGTTCTGGGACTCTCCCCCCTTGAAGCTCCACATTGTCCCAAAATTTTTTCAAGGCACTCCCATCCCGCACACAAGAGCGGGCTTTGGCTGTTCCTTCCTCCGCGGTCTTACACACACCGCCCGCCACCAGCATCCAGGCAGCCTGGCGATAGGTGAGCTCCATGAGATCCGCAGGACCTTTCCCTTCCAGGCATCGGATGGACTCTTCCACCTCCAGAAAATTTCCGGTCATCACCCCCAAGGGAACATTCATATCTGTGATTAAGGCTACCACTTTACGCCCCAGGGCCCGGCCAGCCTCCACTAGAGAATGGGCGAGAACCCGGGCACTTTCCAGGTCCTTCATGAAGGCACCATTGCCAAATTTCACATCAAAAATTAAAGCCTGTGCCCCTTCGGCGAACTTTTTAGAAAGTATACTGGCCGTGATCAGGGGCACGGATTCCACCGTGGCGCTCACATCCCGCAGGGAATACATCAGCCGGTCCGCAGGGACGATTTTTTCACTTTGTCCGGTCATGATGAATCCCACGGTGCTGAGGCCCCGCCGGATGGTTTCTAAATCCAAGGCCGTGGTGTAACCTGAAATGGAATCCAGCTTATCCAGAGTTCCACCCGTATGCCCCAGAGCTCTGCCGCTCATCATGGGTACTTGAAGTCCGCAAGCAGCGGCGATGGGGGCCAAAATCAAGCTGATCTTATCCCCCACCCCTCCGGTGGAATGCTTATCCACCAATGGCCCTTTTAGCCCGCTGAGGTCCAAGACATCCCCGGAATCGATCATGACTCGGGTAAGAGAGGCGGTTTCACTGGGGGTCATCCCTTTAAAAAACACCGCCATGAGCCAGGCTGAAACCTGATAGTCGGGAATTTCACCATTCACATAGCCATTTACTAAAAATTGTAGCTCCTGAAAGGTGTTTTCCCCACCAGACCGCTTTTTCATAATAATCTCTACTGCTCTCATGGCTTTTCTCCTTACAAAATATTACGTCCGACTTTCAGGGTCTTCAGACCTGAGCCGATGAGCCTTTCCAGATAACTTTCACCCAAATGTTTCAAATTTTGCACACACGCCCCCGTGAGGCCCACCCTGAGACTTTCCTCCAATTCTTGGCCCAGGGTACGCTTTAGATAAGTGCTGACCCCCGGGAGAACTTCGGGCTCTGTAGGCCACCGGTCAAGAAGACAAGTGAGTCCATGGTCCTCCATACTAAAGAAGGCTTTTTCCCCCTCCATGCTTCGCCCGCACCGCACACAAGTGGAAAAATCCGGACCCCACCCCAATTCTGTGAAGTATCGCCAGAGAATTTGAAACTTTAAGGCTTCCAAACGGGTGGAATTCGGACGATCCAAAAGTCGGAGTCCCTGGGTAATCAAGTCAAAGACCCCCTGGGCCTCCCCGCCCGAGCCGTAGGATTTTAAAATCATTTCCGCCCAAAAACAAACCACATAGTACTTTTCCAAACTTTCCCCCAGGGTACGGGGATAATAAATCTCCTGGGCGTCGGTAATTTTCCAACTATCCGCCACAGGATCGTGGTAAAGTTCCACCTGGATTTCTGAAAAACCCTGGGCTAAAACCCGGAGTTTACCCTTGGTTTTTGCTGCCCCGTGGGCCAGGGTGTAAAGAAGTCCCCGGTCTCGGGTGAGGAGAACTACCCCCAGATGACTCTCACCCACGGGATATCTCTTCAAAATCAGGGCTGGGGTGGCAATATGTCGGTTCAAAAGCAGTTGTCCCTCCGGGGCTTTTTCAGTTAGATTATACCATTAGATTATACTATTTAAATTCCCCATGAGGCCAACCTATGAGCGATTCCCTTCTAATCCCTGCGGATAAACTTCTCCCAAACAAACTGGAAATCATTCCTTTGGAAATGAGGCCCATATTTCCCGGAATCTTTACCCCCCTAATGATCGTGGACAAGGCGGATGTGGATGTAGTGGAAGCCAGCCTGAGTACCCACAAGGTCATCGGCCTTATTCTGATGAAAAGTGATGAAACCGGAGCCCCCGTGGAGGATGAATTCTACAAGATCGGCACCGCTGCTAAAATTGTACAACAGATTAACCTCCCCGACGGGGGGGTCAATATATTTATCTCCACCCTCAAACGGTTCAAGGTCAAAAAGCTCACCCAAGAGAACGGTCGCCGGACCGCTGTGGTGGAGTACTTGGAGGATGTGCTGGATGATGGGGTCTCCAACGAGATCAAAGCCATGACCCGGTCCATTTTCTCTGAAATGAAGATGCTTTCAGAAAATAACCCTTTGTTTTCCGAAGAAATCCGCCTGAATATGGCCAATATCGACCAACCTGGTAAGTTGGCGGATTTCATTTCCAGTATTCTCAATGTCCCCAAGGAAGACCAACAAAAGGTCCTGGAAACCCTGAATATCCGAACCCGGATGATGCAGGTCCTCATGTTCATCAAAAAAGAACAGGAATTGGTGAAACTCCAGAAAAAAATCAACCGGGAAATCAACGATAAAATTGAAAAAAACCAAAGGGATTTTTTCCTGCGGGAACAACTGAAGGCCATTAAAAAAGAACTGGGAATCTCCACAGATGCCAAAGGTTCGGACTACGAACGGTTTAAAAAAATCATCGACGACCAGGAATTCACCGGGGAAATAAAATCCACGGTGGAATCGGAGCTGGAAAAGTTCAACCTCATGGATCCCAATTCCAGCGAGTTCATCGTCACCCGCAATTACCTGGAAACCATCACCAAGCTTCCCTGGAAAGAGGAAGTTCCCACAGAAATCGACCTGTTCAAAGCTCAGAAAATCCTGGATGCGGACCACTACGGCCTGGAAGATGTGAAAAAAAGGATCATTGAGTACCTGGCCGTGAGGAAGTTAAAAAATGATACCAAGGGTTCCATAGTTTGCTTACTTGGCCCCCCAGGTGTGGGTAAGACCTCCATTGGCAAGTCCATTGCCCGGGCCCTGGGACGGGAATTTTTCCGGTTCAGCGTGGGGGGAATGCGGGATGAAGCGGAGATCAAAGGTCATCGGAGGACCTACGTGGGAGCCATGCCCGGTAAAATCATCCAAGGCCTGAAAATCGTGGGAACTAAATTCCCAGTTTTTATGATCGATGAGATTGATAAATTGGGTGCCAGCCACCAAGGGGACCCGTCTAGTGCCCTGTTGGAAGTTTTAGATCCGGAGCAAAATGTGGCTTTCCGGGACAATTATCTGGACCTTCCCTTCGACATTTCCCATATTCTCTTCATCGCCACCGCCAACTCCCTGGACACTATCCCCCAAGCCCTCATGGATAGGATGGAAGTGATCCGCCTCTCAGGTTATATCGAAGAGGAAAAAGTCTCCATTGCCCAGAAATACCTGGTACCAAAATCCACTTTAGCGGCGGGTCTAAAAAAATCCGATGTGAAATATAAAAAGCCCATCCTGGCTTCCATTGCCCGCCAGTACGCCCGGGAGGCCGGTCTAAGAAATTTCGAGAAGGCCTTGGATAAAATCCACCGTAAAATTGCCACCGCCAAGGTCTTGGAAGAAATCCAGATGCCGGTGGAAGTGGACGAAACGGCCCTGGTGAAGTACCTGGGGAAACCCATTTTTACCCAGGATGAAGAGATTCCCATTAAAAAACCAGGGTTGGTCCTGGGACTCGCCTGGACAGCCTACGGGGGTGCGACCTTGACCATTGAAGCGGTTAAAACCGCGGGGAAAGGCAGTTTCAAACTCACCGGACGCATGGGAGACGTGATGAAAGAAAGTGCTTCCCTGGCTTATACCTGGGTTCACACCCAGGCTCATAAATGGCATATTTCCGAGGATTTTTTTGAAAAACGTACAGTGCATCTCCACATTCCCGAAGGGGCTACCCCTAAAGACGGCCCCTCAGCCGGGGTGACCATGGCCACAGCCTTCCTCTCACTGGCTACAGGGCGGGTGGTAAAAAAAGGCACAGCCATGACAGGGGAACTAAGTCTCACTGGTCGGGTCATGGCCATCGGAGGACTCAAGGAAAAAGTCATCGCTGCTCGCCGAGCCGGGGTCAAAGAAGTTATTTTCCCCAAAAGCAATCTCCGGGATTGGGAAGAAATACCCGACTATATCCGCAAAGGCCTGAGTTATCATCCCGTGGAAACCATGGATGAGATAACTTCGATTTTATTGGGTGAGCCGCCTGAAGGAAAATTCGAAGATAAAAGGAGATCCAAAGGTGCGGTTTCAGAAAGGGAAGAGGTGGAGGAAAAATGATTGGTCCTAAGGTCCTAGAGGTACATTTGTGAGAATTTTCATCCTTTTTTTAGGTTTCCTCATTCTGATTACCTCGTGCACTGAGGCACAAAATAGGCCAAGGGAAGCCCCTCAGGAACTTCCCAACCTGAAGCCCTTGGTTTCCCATCTTCCAAAAGAAATCTCGGATAAAATCCTAGCTTCCCCAGGAGAATTTATTAAGGATGTACAGCCGCTTCTCTCCGACCCCCTCCTCATCCTTGTTGATAAAAAAAATCCCCTCCCCTCCACCTATGCGCCGGAGGATCTAATATCTTTAAATTCCCTTCACCTAAAGGTAAGCAGACTAGATCTTTCCCTGAGAAAAGTGATCATTCCGGGAATTTTAGCCTTAGTGGACGGGGCCAAAGAAGACGGGGTCACCCTGGTATGGTCCTCAACTTATCGCTCCTGGACCTATCAAAAACAGGTATTTGATCGGTATGCGGCCCGGGATGGGGCAGAAAAAGCCAATACCTACAGTGCCCGCCCCGGGGAGAGCCAACACCAACTGGGCACGGTTGCAGATTTCGGAGATATTACCCTGGAATTTGCAAACACGAAGGCGGGAAAGTGGATGGCCAAACACGCGGGAGAATATGGTTGGTCCCTTTCCTTTCCAAAGGGGTATGAAGAAATCACAGGCTATCAGTACGAACCCTGGCATTTTCGCTTTATCGGAATTGAAGCATGTAAAGTACAAAAAAAATGGTTCGGGGACATCCAACAGTACATGATGGAGTTTCTCCAAGGTCTCAAGGAAATCTAGACCACCCCAATTGGAACGATCCCAGGAGTCTAGACCATAAAAAAACCCTACCAATTGGCAGGGTTTTTAACAAACTTAGTTTAAATACCTTTGTTGTAGCGCCGTGGGACTGGTGCTGGGGAAGAAGGACCAGGAGCCGCCCGCTGCTTCATGGTGACCAAGGGTTTTCCTTGGTGTTCATGGCGTTTAAAAGCCCGCAGGATAAACTCAGCTTCTTTCAGCGAGACACTTAGGAACGTTCCTTTATCTCCCACTTCCACGTCATCGATCTTATGATCTCGGGTACCAGCGATCTTTTTGATCAGATCCACTACTCTGCGGGCAGTGTATCCGTCAGCACGACCGTAGGCCACGTAGAGTCTGGCAGTTCCGCCGGATTCCGCGCCTTCACCGAAAGCATCACCGCTGTCCCGAGGAGCACCAAAACTCCGGGGAGAGTTATAATCCCGAGGAGAATTATAGTCCCGACCGCTACCTTCACGGGCACCGAAGGCCGGACGTGCCTGATCCATATCTTGGACCGTGCCGTATTCCTTTGGATCCAATTCTTTACCGAAAGCTTCCTGAAGAACCGCCGCTGCAGCTGCAATGGGGTCCTTATCTTCCGCAAGTTTTTTAGCCCAATCCAGGAAAAGCTGATCGGCACCATTGGTAAGTCTTTCTTGAAGTTTGACTTCCAAACGTTTTCGTTTAGCCTCTAAAACTTCCGCCACACCGGGAACTTTCTTTTTCCGAGCTTCTGCACCCGCAGTCCGCTGGATAAATTTGAATTTTCTGAACTCGATGGGAGTGATGAAGGTTATGGCTGTACCAGTTTTACCCGCACGACCGGTACGCCCGATTCGATGAACATAGGATTCAGGGTCTGAAGGAAGACTGTAGTTGATCACATGGGTGAGCATGGAAATATCCAGTCCTCGGGCTGCCACATCGGTACAAACCAAAAGGTTCACCGTGCCACCCTTAAATTTTTTCAAAACCATTTCCCGCTGCTGCTGACTTAAATCCCCATGAAGGGCGTCCGCGTCGTAACCGCGGTCAGTGAGTTTATGCCAAGTTTCGTCCACCTGGATTTTGGTCCGGCAGAAGACGATTCCGTAGAAGGCTTCCTCCACATCCACGATTCGGCAAAGAGCTTCAAACTTATCCCGCTCGGCCACTTCAAAGTAAATTTGATCGGTGAGCTGAGTTGTGATGTCTTTATTCTTCACAGAAAGGGTCTGGGGTTCTTTCATGAACCGATGAGCCACATCCCGAATGGCTGTGGGCATGGTGGCAGAGAACAAAAGGATACGGCGATCAGGATTGACCTGGGCCATAATCTTTTCCATGTCTTCCAAAAAGCCCATGTTTAACATCTCGTCCGCTTCGTCCATGATGAGATAGTCGATTTTGGACAGATCGAGTTTACCCCGATCCATGAGATCCATCACACGTCCAGGGGTTCCCACAGCTAAGTCCACGCCTTTTTTGAGGCGCCTGAGCTGTTCACTCATGGATTGTCCGCCGTAAAAACAGGCAATCTGGAGATCCTGACTAATACGGAAGCTACTGATTTCCTCGGACACTTGAAGGGCGAGTTCCCTGGTGGGTGTGAGGACTAGGGCTTGAACGTAACCGCCCTGGGGTTTGAGTTTGTCTACCAGTGGGAGACCGAAAGCAGCGGTTTTACCCGTGCCGGTCTGAGCTTGGCCGATGATATCGCGTTCGTCTGAAAGGAGCGCAGGAATCACCAGCGCTTGAATGGGGGTGGGCTCTTCGAACCCTTTCGCCTTTAAGGCGGCCAGGACTTCGGGACCGAGCCCGAGGTCAGAGAATGTGGGGTGAACCATAGTTTGCAATACCCTGTCTTCGGGCATTATTTCGCATTACCTCTTCTAATTGATTGCAGATCCGTAGGTTAGCATATATTTAACATTTAGTATAGAGATCCGGGAACTTGACCAGCAGAGTCCGCAATTGTACAGATAAAGACCCCTTGTCACCGATTTAAATCTCAAATGTCACTTTTTCGTCTCCCTAGTTTGACCATTCTTAGATATCTGTTAAAATGTATCACCTTCGCTTTAAGGAAAATCATGCCAGACACCCATATTCCTTCCAAAAAAAGCCTCAAAAAAATCCACCCCACTTGGACTAAATTCTTATTGCCCGGAGCAGTCCTTATCTTTTTAATCACCGGTATTTTATTATTCTATGGATTGTCCTGGAAAAATCCCAGGGATTACATCCCCTCAAAGACCATAACTTACCTCCAGGTTCCCAGCCTTAACAACCTTTACGACAAACTGTTCAATCTGGAAGCTGCGGATCTAGCCTTAGCGGGCAGCTCCATGGCTCCCCTGAGAACCACTATTAACGAACTCCGAGAACTGAACTTTTCCCAGGACTTTTTTTTAAGTCTTTTTCTGGATGTAAAATGTGATATTATCCTGACGAACCAGGGTATTCCCCTAGTTATTATGGACCTCGGGGGGAAAAGTCTCCTGACAAGAGGATACGCGCTTCTTTCTCAGCTCACCCATCTTCAGCCCCTCATACCCCTTTTTAACGAAAATACAACTCTTTATGAACTTAAAACCCAGGGGGAGCTAAATTTTTATTTTTATTTCCTGGATAATCTGGTGTTTATCACCACCGATCTGCCTACTTTAAAATCGCAGGCTCTCCGGACCGTTACCCAGGAGGAAACTGTAAAATACTTCACCCCTCAGATCCTGGATAATTTGGAATTACCCTCAGAGAGTCTAAAAACCCTGGTGCAAACCCAGGAATTACTCCAAGAGTGGGTGAGCAAAAGCCCTATGCTCAATAAATTCCTTTCTCCTATGGATAGGCATGAAGAATCCCTGGTACAACTGACCCTGGAAAATCGCCGAGTTCACATGGACTTCACCATGAAAGTTCCCACACTCTTTTCAGTCCCAGCGCAAAAACAGAATATTTGGTCCAGACTTCCGGAAAATACAACCTACGCTTATGTTTCTTCCGCCCGAACCATTGAGGAGTCCCCACCGGAGGGCTTTCAAAAATATATTTACCCCTGGTCCGGAATAGAACTGGGGATCTTTGGGCTGGAAACCGATCCCGATCCCATATTTTTCATAGAAATTAAAGACCTGCCCAAATTAAAATCGGTTTTGAAGAATATGGCCAAAGATACGCCCCCTAAAAACCCAGGCCTCGGCCAGCTCCAACTTCCTAACGATCTGACGGCCACTCTTTCACTTTGGAATTTCCCAGGGAATGCGCCCTATTACGTTATGGATGAATTATTTCTTTATCTTTCCCCCCAAATTGACCCCCTCCACCACCTTCAGGACAAAACCACACTCCGTCTGGTGGATACACCGGAATTCCAGGTTCTCCAGGGAAACAATCCACTCATAGCATCCTTTAGTTCCTATTACAATCTCGATAGGGTTACTCCATTTTTCCTGGAATCAAAAAACCTGTTGACCAGTGTACTGAGACTTTACGGGCAGGGTTTGGTTTTAGCATCCCCCCTGAATGATCAAGAAATCATTTCTTTAAGTGCCATCAAAGGCCGTCCAGCCCTCATTCGAGCGGTTCCCAATTTTCCTAAAAGCGTGGGAGGAAAACTGATTTCCCCCGTTTATACCCACACTTTTCCTTCAGATACCTTTCCTAAATTAATTTACCTCCGGAATGATGGGGAACTACAAATAATGAATCCTCTGAATGGAGATACGATCACCTCGCCGCAGGACCCAGAAACCACGATCATCCCCGGGGGCAACTTGGATGGTCTGTTTCTCTCCCTGGGGAATGGGAAGATTTCCCTAATAAATTCCGTTGGCGACCAAATAAAGCCTTTTCCCCTGCAAACTCCCATTAACTTCAGCTTCCCTCCATTTATTTTCAATAATCAAGTTGTGTTAGTTCCGCGAGACAGTTCAACCCTGGGTAGGATCGATCATACGGGTTTAATTTCCTTCATACCCCTTTCTGAACAGGTTTTAACCCTGCCACAAACCAGGTTTAGTCTTTGGGGATACCTCACTAAAGGCAGTACACCGCAGATTTTAATTACTGATCTCCGCGGGACACCCCAGGTCGGCTGGCCCCAACCGGCGCCTCCAGATACTATTTCTCCCCCGGTTTTCTTTAAAATGGGAGCTAATCCCGCCGTAGCTTCCATTTCCCAGAAGGGAGAATTGGCACTCTGGGATATGACAGGGGAAAGACGATTGGATAAGCCGGTAATCTTTTCGGGCGAATTCTCCAGGGAGCCAAAGGTTTTAAGACTATTGGATGGAACGGAAGTACTCCTTCTCCTGAATGATGAAGGACTCCTCAGAATTTTCGATCCCCATACGGGAAAATCAGAAAAGGAGACTACACTCCAGGGAGTCAGTTCTAAGACCCTCTTAACAATATCTGATGTGAATAGAGATGGGAAAGAAGAAATATTCCTCTACGGAGAGTCACCCTTTATCCTGGGTTTGGATGACAATCTCGCTCCTCTTCCTGAATTCCCCCTCAGAGGTCATACACAACCGCAATTTACAGACTTAGATAAAGACGGCTTTATAGAAATGGTGACCGTTGGGTTGGACAATAAAATCTATGCCTACACCCTTCGGTTTTAAGGTATCCTAAGATAAGGGTTGATCCCCAAGACCTTAAGTAATAAACTGGTGTTATGGAAACCTATGATGTAAGCGGATTACCGAGAGTAGCCGCCATGAATTATATAAAGGATATTATTGTTCACTTAAAGACCTTGGAAGGAAGCCTAAAAAGCAAGCTTTCTGAGCTTGAATTGTGGAATTCCCGGGTCCCCCTGGCGGAAAGAAGTCTAAGGGAAGATTTGAAAACCCTGGCCTTGGAACAAATAGCCCGGATTCAAAGCGAAGTCACCACTATTCAGGCGGAAATTGCCAGTGTGAAACTTGGTTTGGATGTGATGAAAGATCAGCTCAATTCTGCGGTCTTTGCTTCAGCAGAGGTCCGCGACAGTGCAGATGCTCTTCTCAGGGAGATGGAGGATGTGGTGGGAGCACCCGACCGGGTCACTCCTGTATTGAACACCCTGGGGGTTGATGCAGCCTTGGAAGAATTGAAAAAAAACCTTCAGTAGTGAACTGAAGGTTTTTTATAATCTTGCAAATTCAGTATCAAGGAAGCTGATCGGCCAAAGCCTTTCCAAAATCTTCACCCAACTGTCTGAACGCCGCTGTCATGGCGGAGTCACGGCTGGTTCCACGAGCCCTCTTGTTCTTGGTTGATGTAAAAATCACTTGTCCAGAAGCTATATCCAGACATTTTACTGTGCCAGAAGCCCTGGCAGTGAATCCACCAGATTCTTGTACCAGCTCCGTCACATCCACTCTACCAAAAATAACCCGCTTGGAAGCCCCAGCCAAAGGTTTCAACAGTTTTAAAACCTCGGCATCGTCCCCTTGAATACTTTCAGCCCTGGCACCGGAGAGGGCAAGGATTTTAAAGCCATTGAGAACTTGTTGGATGCCTGCCTGGGTTTCGCTCCGGCGAAGAAGTGTCCCCGTATCATCCGCATCCACGAGGAAAATGGCCATGGGAATTGTTTTGGCTGCGGACTCGATCATAAATCCAAGAGAAGCCCTATTTTTAGCAGCTAATTCTTCCAGGGCGTTCACTTGAGGTAAAAATTTCCGTGGTACTTTGGAGAGGGACTCGATATAGGGATTTACATCCATCAAGACCACCACATTCTCTGAACCTGCAAAATTAGGGGTGGGATAAGTAAAATTGGCGATCCCGTCAGCCCCTGTTTTAACCTGCGCCGAGGCGGATGTTAGATTATTTCCCCTTTTAATTTTGTAATTGAACCTTAAAGTCACTTCAGGAACCGCAGGGGAGGACGCTTCGGAACCCCAAACAACTTTAACAGAAAAAGGATTCTCAAAGTCCACACCCACTGCGGTTCTCTGATCCCCATTCAGGGGAATGAGTGTTATCTTTGAAAGGATATCCCGAGCTTTATTCATGTTTCGTTCAAATTTAATATCTGCATTTTCCACGTCCGCCGAGGATGAGGCACTGGCAGCCTGGATATATTTTTCGAAGGCTTTATAAGCGGCCCCGGAACCTAACAAACTATCACCTTCCGCCTCTGGTCCTGCAATAGCCGTATCTTGCTCACGGAAAATTGCCTGGATTCTACTTTTTTCCTTTTCAATCTCGGCTTTATTGTAGAGGCCTTTCAAATACACAAAGGTGGCTGAATCACTATGGGCTACGAATCTCTCACCTAAGGTGAAACCGGACACACGACTGGAGTTTTTTGCTTGAACTATTTGCTCGATTTCCTTAGATAAGCCTTCCAAGGTGCCCTTAGCCACTGCGGTGGTAGTAGCGGTAATTTTCACACCTATATAGTTTTGTATTTGAGAATTTAAATCAGTGAGGGCATTTCTTTCAGCCTCTACCAAGTTACCAGTCGAACTGGAACCGGAGGCTACGAAAACCATTTTACCATTTTCTTCCCCTGGACTGTTGGTGACCCAATCCGGTGCAACTATTTTAGTGCTGGCACAGGCTGTAAGAAATGTGATCAAAAGGATTATTATCCCGGTTCTAAAAGTTTTCATCGTGTACTCCTCATTAAAAAAAAACCTGGGCATTGCCCAGGTTCTTTTGAAAATTAATTCTTATAGACCTTCGGACAAGGATTCTCTTACCCGGGCTCGGGCGGTTCTTTCATCTTCGGTCTTGGGTTGGTCAGCAGCATCGATAGCGTCGATCTGTTTTGCAATCTGGTCATCCAACGTTTTCTTAGGAATGCTGTAGAGGAATCTTACTCTGAATTCCTGGTTATCAGGTTTTCCTTCAGAGGTGAAGTTCTGGAGTTTCACCCAGAACTGGGATTCTTTCTTCAAGCCGGAGAACTTGGCATCGGTTAAGGATTTTACCACATTTTCCATGTAGGTTTCCACTTTAGCCTTGTCCCCCACCTGAGCACCGGCAAACTTGGCCTGAACTCTTACACTGACCTGCTGGGCAATGGGTTGAAGAACGTCAAAGTTTGTACCAGCAAGTACAGCGGCGTCCACTGATCCAGCTCCCACAGTTTCAAATTTAAAAACATAAACGTCTTTGTATTTGTCTTGAGCCTGAACATCCGATTGTTCCATGGTAACCCAAGAAGGCACATCACCACCGAAAGCAGAATTCTGGTGTTCCAGAACCTTGGGGGGGTAGGCCACGGCCATGTTATTGGGCGCTTCTGGAGCAGCTGCTGTACTGGCACAGGATGCCAATACCAAGGCAGCCGCGGACAAAAGGGAAATTGCAATTTTCTTCATTACTTCCTCCACTAGGGAAATCAAAAATATTTTAAAAGGCAACGCCTTTTCATTTCAAAACTATAACGCATAAAAAGTAAATTACAAGAGTATTATAGCCCTGTATTCATGGTCAGAGACTTCCCTCTCTGAATCACTTTATTCATTCCTTCCAAACCGGGAAGGGTATCTGTGACCTGGTAAATTAAATCCTCCAAGTCCGCAATCATACCAATGTAATAGACTTCATACTTTGTTTCCGAAGCGGAAGAACTCACCACATTCACAGCCTTTACCCGTCTGGCCAAGGAGGTCCTGAAACGGCTCATCAGCCGTGAGTCGGAGGTATTCTGCAGGATGACCTCATATTTTATACCCCGGGTCAAAGTCTTCAACATATAGCCTTTGGCTTGTTCTATAGCCCTGGGCATGATGGATAAGAAAGCGGGACGGATAGCGAGGATCTTTGCATCCAATTGGTTTTTATCGCTAAAACCTTCGTCTGTTTTATAGGGAACAGAACCCAACAATTGAGCCGTGGAAGGATCGTAAAGTTTGATGTTGAGATTGACCGAACCAAAGTGCCGGGAACTGCTCACGGTTCGGCCGGAGGAGGTGGCTTCTATTTCCACATACACATCTGCGTTCAATTTTTGTGCAATCCATTGAACGAAGCTCACATTGTTTCCTGTGGATTCTTCATAGAGAACTTTCTGATCGGCCTTAATTTTTTCAATTTGGCTCATATCGATGGTTTCGATCGTCTTTTGAGCCAAATATTCGTTGGCTTTGGTAACGGCGGCTTTCAAAATTGCCGGATCTTCCGTGGGTGCATCGGCGAAGTAAACCATATAGGTCATGGTATCCACGTATCTTCTGATAATGGATTTCTCTTCATCCGTAGCTGCGCCCCAATCATCCGCCGTGGCTTCCAGACTGGTGTTTCCCGGGGGCGTGTTCGCTGTATCAGTGCCTTCTGAACCGGTTTGAGTCCCCGTACTTCTGGTCTCACCGGTGATCAAATCTCTGGCTCTCTGGGCATTCGGGTTCAAAGACGAAGTATTTCCAGTGGAATCGGAACCAGTTCTCGTATCGCTGGTGAAATTATCACCTCCACTTTGGGAATCCATGACCACTCCGCTACTGGTAATGGCCCGCTTCAAATTGGTCCAATTGACCCTCATCTCCAGTTCGTAAGTGAAAAACTCCCCATCTTTCTGAAGATTAATGTTCTTCAATGATTCTCTAAAAATGAAATCATCGGGATTACTGGGACTCAACACGTTGATTTTTAGCTGTGGTTCGTAAAGTTGAAACTGTTTTTCCCCTAGGAGGGCTAGGGTGGATTTTCTGACCACATCAATTTTTGCCTTATGAATAGCTGTAACAGCACTCATATCCCTACCCGTACCCCTTAGAGTCTCAGGTAAAACCACACCGGAACCCGTGGTCTGAGTATTGGACGCACAGGAGAATATAAAAAGAAGGGATAGAAGGCATAACTGTTGTAATTTAACCAATTTCATTGAGGACTCCTTGGAAATCTGCTTCTCACATCATAGTGCAGTATCTTAGATTTTCAAGGGTTTTTAAGAAGTTCTTTTGAAATTGAAGTAGAAATAGGATTTGTGTCAGTGATCAGTGGCTGGATGGATTCCTGGGAAGTTTCATCTAAAATCTCTGTTATTTCTGGGGGTGTCAATCGAACGCATACAATACTTTCCAGTTGAACAGGAATATCCTCCACGGAAGAAATTCTTACTTTATACCCACCTTTTGGTGGAAGAATGGTAACAAACCCCAAACCATCCTTGATACTAAACGGTTCAGTATTATTGTTAAATGTAACCTGAAGTTTCCTAACGGCTTCTTCAGAACGAATCTGGGCCAGGGTCTGAGGATTTTCACCAGTTTCCCAGAGTTCAAGTTTTAAAGTTCCGGTGGTAAATTCCCCCATATCTATGAGAATATCGCTTTCAAAATCTTCTGAAACCGGGGAATCTAACCATTGTCCTGGGGCAAAAACACCTTTACCCCTGTTTTTTTTAAAGCCTGTGGAGGCAATGAAACCCTCATCGAGGTAAGATCCATCAAATCCTGCGGCCCAAATTAAGGAGCCGGAGTCAATATTTTTCAACTCTCTCTCCAAAAGCCCCCCGTCGGCACTAAAGCGATTTTGATTATCCTTATAATAAACTCCGAACTCATCCAGTATGCCAGAAAAACCACCATCCCCTCCCAAGGTCGTTATGCCATCTTCCAGGAACAGGGGGATATCCTGCCAATCGATGTACCGGGAGTCCGCAAGTTCCGATCCATTAAACCATAAAAGATCCCCACCCGCGGCGTTGTTGGGAAGATAACTTAAAGTCTGGGAAAATACCTGATTTTCGCCATAAGGGGTACTGAAACTTCCCTGCCCCCCCCCTAAGGAGTAGGTCATGACCCAAGATTTGTCCACTATGGCCAGATTAAAACTTAGTCCGCCATCGGCATTTTTCAAAGTGTAGAGAACACCTTCGGGGAATGGGGCCAGAACACCTTTAACCGTTATGGAAAAAGGTTGTAAACCCCCGTTCTCATCCAGGGGCAAAGGACTACCAACCCTTTCTAATTTGGTGCCCGGCTTGAATCGAACCCCGAATACTCCATCGGAATGGTCAATATCTAAGCCCCCCCAGACTACGGGCTGGGTATAATCCGCCATGGTTCCACTATCCCTTAAATTTCCTCGAAAATGGTACAGGGAAAAATAAGACTCATCGGGTTGGAGTTCTGAGGGTCCGTACTGAGGACTTCGAAAAGTGGTCACCACGGGGGCGTCATATTTGAGGGGAGAGGAAAATAAATAGGTGCTCCGACTGGGGACCCGTGGAAAAACCTCCGCAGTCAAGGCGAAGGAACCTTCCACATCAGGGGAATTCCAGCGTAAAACGGCGTTCACATTCCAAGGTCCTTCCTGGATGACTTTGTCTTTCCACTTCCACTGGATCCAGGTTTTCCCCAACCAAGGTTCGTCTTTAAGAATTTCTATTAAGACCCTGGAACCGGGATAAACCTCTGTGGGATTGGTGGAGACGCCGAGTTCGGGAATTTTTTCCACCAGGAAAAAATCCAGCAACTTTGTCGTTTGTATCAAGGATTTATTTAAAACTGTGACTTCCAACTGGAAATTGTCCCCATCTACCCAATTTACAATATCAGAGGGGATTTCAATGGAATAATTGGGACCATCGCTCTGAAGCCCCTTCCAAAAACCAATAACAAACCCTTGGGAATCCAGCAGCCGAGATTCATAGTCGGACCATGTGGGAGTTTGGCTGGGATCCGTGATGGTAAAAGTTAAAATCTTACCTTTTGAATAAAAACCACTCGGAGGTAAAGATACCTTCACGGTAGTATCTGCGGAATCGGGCATAAAAGGCCCGTCGGCGCAGGATAAAAAAGAGAACAGTAGTAGGATCCAACCAGTGGAGATCATTCTCCGAGAGACTTTACTCCTGTTGCGCATCATGATATATGATAGTATCCTTTTCCCGATTTATCAACTACTTTGGAGACGACCATGCGGGCTACCAGGGCTGTGATCAATTTGACCGCTTTAGCCCAAAATTTTCAAGAAATAAAAGAATTTATAGGTCCAAATAAGAAAATTTGTGTGGCGGTGAAAGCCGATGCCTATGGTCATGGGGCCGTACAATGCGCTAAAACCCTAAGTGAAGCGGGCGCAGATATGTTCGGACTTGCCACCGCTGAGGAAGCTAGGGAGCTTCTCCAATATGGAATTTCCACCCCACTTTTACTTCTTGGTCTGGTCTGTCCCGAGGAGCTTCCTGAGTTGATCGACGGTGGGGTCGCTTTGGTCGCCGGGGACAGGGACTATTTGGAAAAAATTTGGAAAATTGCCGCAACATTGAATAAACCTGTAAGAATTCACCTGAAAGTCGATTTGGGAATGGGCCGTTTGGGCTGCCAACCCGAAGAGGTTTTAGGTCTAGCCAAAGCCATTTTTTGTCACCCTTTTACGCAATTGGAAGGATTTTGCACCCACTTTCCCTCGGCAGATAATCACCAGCCTCAGCCGACCCTCTCGCAACTCTCACACTTTAATGATCTGGTAAAATCCCTGGAAGATGCCGGTCTCAGACCCCCACTGGTCCATGGAGCCAACTCCGCTGCCCTGGTAGAATTCCCCGAAAGCCATGGGGATATGGTAAGGCCTGGAATCATCACCTATGGATATTTGCCCGATGAGGGACTAATTTCACCTATGAAACTGACACCGGTAATGAGTTTGGAAACCCGAGTCTCTTTCGTAAAAGATGTTAAAAAGGATTCCACTATCTCCTACAGCGGCACCTATGAGACTCTCCAAGACACAAAAATTGCGACTCTGCCCCTGGGGTACGCCGATGGGTATTTTCGGGCATTCTCCAACTTAGCTCCGGTGAGAATCGGTGATGGGATTTATAAAGTAAGCGGACGGGTGTGTATGGATCAATTTATGGTGGACCTGGGACCTGAGTCTTCGGTGACCCGGGGAGAGAGGGCGGTAGTTTTTGGTCCCGAGGGACCCACAGCCTGGGATTTGGCCAGGGAGATTGGGACTATTCCCTACGAAATCACCTGCGCTGTAAGTAAACGGGTTCCCCGGGTATATGTGGAATAAGCCCCTCAGGTGAGGGGACCGGAAGGCCCAAAGGGGTCCCGGGGCTTTGGCCGGGACGGGAGCGCAAGCGGACCCTGGAGGCCACCGACGGGGCATAAAGGTCGATTAAAACCTACTGTGGGAACTTCCTGCGGCGCAGAAACCTCCCTCGAGTCCTCACGTACAAAGAGTACGCTCCGGGTCTCGGATCGTTTTCCACTTGCAGGAAGTTCTCCTCGCTACGGTTTTACTCAACCTTACAAACCCATTTTGCCCCGGCACCCCCAGACTATAATCCTGCGGCTTCTTCTTTAATGATGGCCCGGTATTCAGGGAAGGTTTTGGCGTATTTTAAGAGGGCTTGGAGGTAGCCGGCGGGTTCTCCTGTGTCCAGGCGCTCCCCTTCGGTTTCTTTGTAGACCACTTTTTGGGCGTCCATGAGTTTTTGAAGGGCGTAGAGGTGGTAGTATTCCCCCCCGGAGTGTTTTTTCCATCCTTCTTCCAGGTAGTCGAAGAACTCCGGGGTGTAGAGGTAGCGGCCGATGGAAACTTCCTGGGAGGGTTCATTTCCGGGAGCGGGCTTTTCCACCATGGCTTTCACGTGGAATTTATCCGCCGCCAGCTCCAGCACCCCGTAGCGCTCCAAGTGGGGAGGGTTATGGATCGTGGCCATGACGGAGCATTTGGTTTTTTCGTAAACCTCGATGAGCTGACGGGTCAGGGGTTTGTCGCCGAAGTGAAGATCGTCGGGATAGGCTACGACTACGGGGTCTGACCCCACCCAGGGTTTGACCTGGAGCAGGGCGTGGCCGGTACCCATCATTTTCTGTTGGCGCACGAAGGCAATGTTGGCCGGGGGGGGGGCCACGGTTTGGAGCTTCTTCTCCGCTTTTTCCCGGGTGAACACCTCTTCCAGCTCCACTTCCCGGTCAAAATAGTCTTCCATGACCTTTTTTCTACGACTGGAAATAATCAGGATGTCGGTGATGCCGCTGGCGATCATTTCTTCTACGATGAAGTCGATGGAGGGCTTGGTGAGCAGGGGAAGCATTTCCTTGGGAATGGTTTTGGTGACCGGGAGAAAACGGGTGCCGTAGCCGGCTGCGACAATAATTCCTTTCATGGTATCCTTGGGGTTTTTATAAAACCGATGAAGTTTAATTGCATCACTTTATCAAAGGTACGGGAAAATGGCGAGGGGGGGGGCATCCCCCATCCCCCATCCCTAATCCCCCGTCCTTATTCTTCCGATGTAATGAATGCGCAGCAATACTGTTTAAAGGATAGGAAGAAACCAATGAATATATTTAAAAACTTCACCATGGGCGTTTTAGCCTTAGGAATGCTGGGATGTTCTACGGTGCTCACGGGCACCATGAAGGATAGTGATGGGGGGAACCTCACCCTGGATGTGAATTTATCCCCGGCTTTTATGGCCTATTGGGCGGATTTGCGGACTGCAGACCCTACCCTTCCGGCCTCACCGCTCTCAGAGCCAGCACTGAGGCAGTCCTTCTCAAAGATTTCGGGGATAAAAACCTGGTCACTGGAGTCACTGAAGGCGGGTCAATTCCGTTTAAAATTCAGTTTTGATCAAGGGCAGCAAATCTCTGACCAGATCTCCGGTAAAGAAGTTCCCCTTTTAAGCTGGACCACCAGTGGAACCGAAAAAAAATTAACCTTTCGCCTTTCCCAAACCGCACTCCAGTCTTTGATACAAACCACAGGTCTGGCGGATTCCAGTAGTTTGGAAGTTTTTTTAGCCGGGGGTGAGGGGGAGTTGACCAAGGATGAATACACCGAGCTTTTATCCTACTTTCTGGAATCCTACGACCCCAGAGCTAAGGCCACAGTGGCGGCGAGTTTTATAGAGGTAAACCTGGAATTCCCCCGGAATCCCACAAAAGTCGTGGGTGGAAAAATTCAGGGAAGGGTTGCTAACTTTCGGGCCTCCCTGGTGGATGTTTTATTATTAGAGAAGCCACTGATCTGGGAAGTAAGTTACTAGAGAGGCATGAGCATGGGATTACGAGAACTTTTTTCTTTTAATGATACGGACCACCTGGGTACGATTGAGGGTTTAGTCGCCGGGATTGAGTTCCGGGGTACCAATATTTGGCTTTTAATCTTGGCTATGTTGATTGCGTCCCTGGGTCTCAATGTGAACTCCACAGCGGTCATAATCGGTGCCATGCTCATTTCCCCGCTTATGGGTCCTATCGCCGGCGCCGGTATGGCCTTGGGAATCTATGATTGGTCTTTGCTAAAAAGATCCCTGATGAATCTTGGAATCATGACGGCCTTGAGTTTGGGCGCCTCTACCCTCTATTTTACCCTTTCCCCATTGACCGCCATAACAGCGGAACTCCAAGCACGTACAGCTCCCACCTTTTTCGATGTCCTGATTGCCCTCACGGGAGGATTAGCTCTCATTATTTCCGTCAGCCGAAAGGTAAAAAGCGGGAATCCGATCGCAGGGGTCGCCATTGCTACGGCACTAATGCCCCCCCTGTGTACGGCAGGATTTGGTTTAGCCACACGAAATTGGCCCTTTTTTTTCGGAGCGCTTTATCTATATCTCATTAATTCCGTTTTCATTGGACTTGCGGTTTTTCTTTTTACCAAATATCTAAAATTAAAAGAGGTGACCCCTCAAGCTGAAATAACAAGCAAGAAGCTGAAGTGGCAGCATGTGGGATTGACGCTCCTCTTTGGAATTCTTTTTGTAATTCCCAGCCTCTTTATCGGCTATGACATGATTCAAGAGTCATCCTTTCAAACCAATGTTTCCCGGTTCATTACCCGAACCATGCAGTTTCCCACCACAAAAATCCTGGATGTCCAAAAAAACCGTAAGGCAAATCCTCCGGAAATAATCGTAACCTTAGGTGGCACACCCATAAGCCAGGAAGTGATCACCCATCTCTCCACCCTGCTTCCGGAATTTACCCTGGACGGAGTCAAATTGTCCATAATTCAATCCACAGGACTTGTCTCAACCCAAAGTCTCCCTGTTCACGTTACGGAGGAAACGCCACTGATAAACCCTTCCCCGGCGCCAATAATCGAGCCTAAGGATGTAGCAGGCGAAACCATCCCAGATGAAGGGGAGACCATTCGAAAATCTCTTTTAGAGAATATCGAGCAAGAAGTACTCGTGGCCTTCCCCACCCTAGATAGAATCCTCTGGGGAGATCTCATGGTTAATCCCCAGAAACCTTTCAGTAATTCCAGTGAATTCAAGGTTTATGCCAACTGGCGGCCGAGGGTTATCCCAGGGGATAAAATGCGGTTAGCCACATTCCTGAAATTGCGCTTGGGAATCGAAAAGCTTACGATTGAAGATATGCCGGAATAAAATCTTATGTGAGTTAAAATCTCGAGCCTACCAGGAGTTCTTTAGCCCCCCCTAAAAATACCGAAATACAACACCATTCATTTTTCTGGATATCTATTTAGTTAAAGTTAACTGTGGGGTGTCAGGCCCCCCCAATAAATTATAACATAAAAAAAGACCATCCAGATTTCTGGATGGTCTTGAAAACTTCGGGAGCGACGAGGATTGAACTCGCGACCTCCGGCTTGACAGGCCGGCGCGCTAACCAGCTGCGCTACACCCCCATAAATTATTGAATCCGGATCTTTCCGGAATGTCCCGGAGAGGAATCGAACTTCCGACCTGTCGCTTAGGAGGCGACCGCTCTATCCACTGAGCTACCGGGACGATGGAGAACACTATACCCACCAGGTTAAATTGTGTCAAGTTGGTTTTTAATTTATTATGCTCTTCATGGAATACTTGGATATTTTAAATGAGGATGGACAGTCGACCGGTGTTCGGGATCTGAAGGATAGGGTAAAACAAAACGGACACTGGCATAGGGTCGTAAATCTGTGGATTGTAAATCCCCAGGGGGATATCCTTCAAATGAAAAGAGCCCCAGGATTAACATATTTTCCTAATTTTTGGGGAACAGTAGGGGGACATGTTCAGGCAGGTGAACATGCCTTAGACGCCGTGGTGAGAGAAACTCTGGAGGAGTTGGGAATTTCCCTAAATCCCCAGGATTTGACTCATATTTTTACTGACAAAGCTGAGTACCCCTGGAAAGACAAAACCCTGCGGGTATTTCGCGATGTATACACCACGGTCTGGAGTGGCAGTTTAATGAACATTCTATTGGACCCAAGGGAAGCCCAACAAGTAAGTTGGTTTTCCCGTAAGGAACTTCAAAACCGTTACCTAGATAAAAATTCTGAAGTTTTTCCCCTCCCGCAAACCTATCTTGACCAATTATGGTGTAAGATTTAGCCAGGAGCACTTATGCAAAAATCTGTATTTCTTGGTTTGTTATGTTTCTTTTTTCTCCTGGGATGTGCGACCACCCCTTCTGAAATAAATACCAATCCTGATTTTTATAAGAATGGTAGCTTTACCATAGCGGGGACTGTGGAACAGTCCATAACCCTCCCTGGTACCACCTTGAGTGTTTTTATTCTTGGCGATGGAAAAAGTTCTCTCGCGGCAATTTCCATGAATAGGAGGCTTAAAGGGGAATCGGTAAGGTTTCCTGCACAACTCATCTCCTTGGGTTCCGGACCCTCAGCCCTGGGACCGGAAGAGAAAGCCCTTTTACTTGCACTCCTTAAAAAGCACAAAATCGTAGCAGAACCCTTTTTAAATATAACCCTCAGTGGGATCGAAGGTGCATTGAATACCCTGGGGGCTGTGGTGAAGCGACTATACTTTGTTCTGGAAGAGTAACCAGTGTCCCGAATCCTTGAGTTTCCTAGTCCAGCCTATAATCCCCTGGATGTATTTAGGTGTACCACGCGGTCTAGGGATCTCCCGATTCAAAGGATCTTAAAAGACTCCTCCAACTTATCAGTGAACCAAGGACGCTGCTGGAACTCCCCCCTCCAGGGGATTATTTCTATTCCGAAGTACTCGGGAGTTTACGGTTCGCTGAGTGCAAATCCCTTCCTTGAATAGACTTGTTACTTCAAGGAATCTGGACAATGCCTAAGCATAAAAAAGTTGTTCGAATTTTGCCATAAATGAATGGAAATCGATTGCCATTTCCCTTGACAGATCCTATTTCCGGGGTTACCCTGTAAATAATTAGTAGTCATAGGAGGCCTAAATGAAAGTTAAATATGCATTTTATTCAATTTTCCTGACATCCCTTATCCTGGCATGTCAATCACCGCTACAAATAGTTGATGCTCCTACCAGCATCATTTCAAATTCCCTGGAAGCAAGAGCCCTGACCCAAGGCGTCGGCCTCAACTACCCCGCATCCGGAGCTTATTCTCCTGTAAACCAAGCTCAATGGGGCACTCAAACCTGGCCCGTAGGAGCAAACTATGTGGGAGCTGAAGGTACTAACCTTCGTATTGGGGTTTATTCGGCCAATGCCACTAAGATGCTTTTGGAAATCTACTCCTCAGCCACGGGAGTCGAAGCCAGCTACGACTACTGGATGACCAAGGGTTCGGACAATGTTTGGCGGGCGGAAATCGCCTCAGTACCTGGAAAGGCTTTGTATGCATTCCGTGCCTGGGGTCCAAACTGGCCTTACAACACTGCTTGGACTCGGAATAATTCGGCCAGCGGATTCATTTCCGATGTGGATGCAGCAGGTAACAGGTTCAATCCCAACAAAGTACTTTACGATCCCTACACCCGGGAAATGTCCCACGATAAAGAAACCCCTGCCCTCTTTGCTGCAGGTCACGACGGGGGAATGTTCGGCTCCGGTGACGGGCTGTATAAAACCATTGTGAGAAGGAACTACGATACCGCAAAGTGGGCGCCCAAATCCGTGGCAATTAAAGATGCCACAAGCTTTGGAATCAAACCCGCCATTCCTGAAAAAGACAGCATCATTTACGAAGCCCATGTACGAGGACTTACTCAACATGCTTCTTCCTCCAGTTTAACTACTATCCTCAGTGGAATCCCCGGATTGGAAGCCGTGGCTAACATTCCTGCCGCTTACCGGGGAACTTACAAGGCCGCCGGACTTTTTGCCCCCTATCTGAAGGGTCTGGGAATCAATGTCATCGAACTTCTTCCCGTCCATGAAACCGCCAATGATATCAATCCCGATACCGGCTCCGGCGGAAATTTTTGGGGATATATGACCTACGGTTATTTCGCTCCCGACCGCAGGTACGCCTACGATAAATCCTTGGGTGGACCCACGAAAGAGTTCAAGGAGATGGTAAAAGCTTTCCACGACCAAGGAATCGAAGTCTGGCTGGACGTGGTCTATAACCACACCGGTGAGGGCGGCAACTGGGATGCGACTAAGAAAACTGCCGAAGTCACCAGTTTTAGAGGCCTGGACAATCAGACCTACTACGCTCTGGTAGGAACTGATAAAGCCAGCTACTGGGAAACCACAGGTTGTGGAAACAATGTAAACACCGGCAATCCTGCGGTTTCCACACTGATTAAAGACAGTCTTAAATACTTCATCAATGATATGGGTGTGGATGGATTCCGATTTGATCTAGCCCCCGTACTCGGCCGGGATTTTGCTCCCAACTACGGCTTTAACGCCGGTGCAAGTCTGCTGAGCGACATTGCAGCCATGACCACCACTTACAACGTGGAAATGGTCGCAGAAGCCTGGGATATCGGAACCTACCAAGTGGGTAATTTCCCCAACAAATGGGCTGAATGGAATGGACGATACCGGGATGCTACCCGTAAATTCCTGAAAGGGGACACTTCCGGAGAGGGTATATCCTATTCCGACGGGTTCTACGGGGATTTTGGCAACTTTAATGACCAAGGTGGTGCTCGAAAATCTGTCAACTTCATCGTAGCCCACGATGGATTTACCCTGGCTGACCTGGTTAGTTACGATAGTAAGACCAATACTGCACGACTGTGGCCTTTTGGACCCTCTGACGGGGGAAGCGACAGCAATCAAAGTTGGGGATCTGGAGGAGATCAGAACCTGAGACGCCAGAGATTCCGGAACTTCTGGGTCTGGCAAATCTTTTCCCGGGGACTTCCCATGTTGGTTTATGGGGATGAATTTGCCCGAACTCAAAATGGCAATAACAACCCCTATAACATCGATTCCGTGGCCACTTGGAATAATTACAACCAAATTGCCAGCGACAATCCCCACTCGATTTCCACCGGAACCACGGGAGAGGCTTATCACAACAATTTCGGAGCCGATGGTTTAGCTGATGGTAAAAATGGTCTTTTCCTTTTTACAAAGAACCTTATTAACCTAAGAAAAGGGGCTGGGGCTCTTCGCCAGGGCGACTATACCATGCCCATTTACTTCAGCAAGGCCGATGGATCTGCGGGGTACAATGGATATTCCGATAGGGCTGTGCGAATCCACATGGACGGAAGCGCCGTAGGGGATGCGGACTATCTCCTGTTTGTGAATATGTGGACCGCCCAGGTTTCTTACAATGCTCCTACTCCTGATGCAGGAAAGAAGTGGGTTCGCATTCTGGATACCAGTACATGGGCAGAATCTACCAATAACTATTGGCCAGAAGCTTCAGCCTGGACCTTAGCAGGGGCCTACGGTCAGAATGCCTGGTCCATTTCCGTGTACAAATCCGTGGATATCAACCAAGTGGTGGTAAATGCCGACCTCTCTTCCCTTAGCTTGAGCGGAGCTTCCCTTTCTCCCGCCTTTGCCGCCGGAACCACCGCTTATACTTCCTCTGTCGCCAATGCTGTGGCATCCACCACCATAACCGCAGTGAAGGCTCAAGCCGGTTCGACTCTCCAGTACCAAGTGGGAACCGGTGCTTGGATCGCGTTGACCAGCGGTACCGCCTCCGGTGCAATCGCTTTAAATGTGGGGGCTAATACCCTTAATGTTAAAGTGACCGGCTCCGATGGAACTACCGTAAAAACTTACTCCACTACAGTCACCCGTGCTGCTTTGAGTACCAACAGCAGTCTCAGCAGCCTAAGCTTCACCGCCGGAACTTTAAGCCCTGCCTTTGCCTCAGGAACCCTCAGCTACTCCTTTACTGTTCCCAATGCCACAGTGTCCACCACCCTCACAGCCACTAAAGCTCAAGCGGGTGCCACCCTGAAGTACCAATTGGGTGCCGGAGCATGGACGAGCTTTACCAGTGGTAGTGCTACGGGAGCCTTAGCCCTCGCTGTGGGAGCCAATACCATCAAGGTGGAAGTGACCGCAGAAAACGGAACCACGAAATCCACCTACACCACCACGATCACCCGATCAGCCGCCGGTGGATTGGCCAATGGAACCCTACGAATCATCATGAAAGCCGGTGCTACGGCGGAAAATGTGAAGTTCCCCGGAGATTTCAACTCCTGGAATATCAACACCACCCAAACTTTAGCACCAACGGCGGGGAGTACTGTATCTCGGGATATCCTTTCTGCAGTGATCACTTCAGCCCTCAATCAGGGTTCTAGTACCACAGCCCTGGAACTTCAGGTGATTAATACCTCAGGCACCTGGACCAACGCTTGGTGGTTCAATACCTGGACAAAGGTTGGTTGCAGTATTTCTGCGGACAACAAGCAGGTAATCATCCCTGCGACCGATGCCGATGTGGTGACCTTAACCATTGATGTGAGTACCACGACCATTACCGCTGTGGTGGAGGCTCGATGACCTTATAAATATCCCAGTGGGCGTTGCGGGCATCGGAGAAGATAATCCCCTGCCCGCACGGGGGGTAGAGAAAAACAAAAAAGGCAGCCGTTCGGCTGCCTTTTTTGTTTGGAACGAGGGGGGTTGCCCCCCCATAAAACTAGAGAGTGAACAAAAGATCTTGGTAGTTGGGGAAGGGATAGTAATCGGAAGGAAGAAGGGTTTCCAGCTTATCGGCCAGAGTGCGAACGGCACCCATGGAGACGAATACTTTTTCCCGGAAGGCTTTGGCATGGGCGAAAATCTCGCTCACGTGGTGAGCGGATTCCACTTCTTTTTCCAGGGCCTTGAGGGCCTTGAGAAGTTCGTTGTTGGTTTTCACCAGGTCGACTAAAAGAGCCTTCTCTTCGCTGATGTCTGCTTCCCCCACCACTTCTGCAATGGCGGAGAGGCTTCCGGACAAGGAGGCGGCGTATTCGGTGACGGCGGGAACCAGGGCCCCACGGATCATGTCCACCATGACTCCGGCTTCAATGTTGATCTGCTTGGCGTATTTTTCCAAATAGATGTTGTACCGGGATTCCAGTTCTTCTTTGGTGAATACTTTGTACTTGGTGAACAATTCAATGGATTTGGGGGTGATGATCGCAGGGATGGAGTCCACAGTAGCCTTGACGTTCGGCAGACCACGTTTTGCGGCTTCGGCTTCCCATTCTTTAGAGTATCCGTTTCCGTTGAACACCACTTTTTTATGAGCCTTGTAGGATTCCATAATGATCTTGGTGATCTCAGCGTTCTTGTCGGTGGCTTTTTCCAGGCGGGTGGCGTACTGGGACAGGATTTCCGCCACGGCGGTGTTCAGAACCACGTTGGGTCCGGATACGGAGTCACTGGAGGGCATCATGCGGAATTCAAACTTGTTGCCGGTGAAGGCGAAAGGACTGGTGCGGTTCCGGTCGGTGAGATCCTTGGGGAAGTCTGGGAGGGAGTTGGCACCCAATTGAAGGACAGATCCTTCCTTGGAAACCACTTTTTCACCCTTGGAAATTTTTTCCAGGATTTCTTCCAGGGCTCCCAGGAAGATGGAAATGATAGCCGGAGGAGCTTCGTTCGCACCCAGGCGGTGGTCGTTACCGGTGTTGGCAGCGGACATCCGGAGCAGGTCGGAGTAAATATCCACAGCTTCGATAACTGCTGTGCAGAACAGGAGGAACTGGGAGTTCTCAGCAGGGGTCTTACCGGGTTCCAGGAGGTTTTGACCATCATCGGAAGCCATGGACCAGTTGTTGTGTTTTCCGGATCCGTTCACACCGGCGAAGGGTTTTTCATGGAGCAGGGCTACCAAGTTGTGGCGAAGGGCCACTTTCTTGATGGTTTCCATAACCAGTTGGTTATGATCCACAGCCACGTTGGAGTAGGTGTAGATGGATGCAATTTCGAATTGGTTGGGAGCCACTTCCTTATGCTGGGTCTTGGCATTCACACCCATGGCCCAAAGTTCGGTGTTGAATTCTTTCATAAAAGCGGACACTTGTTCGGAAATGGTTCCGAAGTAGTGGTCTTCCATTTCCTGTCCCTTAGCTGGTTTTTTACCAATGAGAGTCCGGCCAGTCAGAAGCAGGTCGGGGCGCTGGTCGTAGAGTTCTTTGCTGACCAAGAAGTATTCCTGCTCTGGTCCCACGGTGGTCATGACCCTAGTGGCAGCGGTGTTGCCCAAAGCCTTGAGAATCCTCAGGGCTTGAACGGAAAGCACGTCCATGGAGCGGAGAAGAGGGGTCTTTTTATCCAAGGCCTCTCCGTGGTAACCCACGAAAGCGGTGGGTATACAAAGGGTGATGGCTCCGCCTTCTTCTTTCAAAAAGGCGGGGGACAGGGTGTCCCAAGCGGTGTATCCCCGGGCTTCAAAAGTGGCCCGTAATCCGCCGGAGGGGAAAGAAGATGCATCGGGTTCACCCTGCACCAGTTCTTTACCGGAAAATTCCATGGAAATCTTACCGTCACCGGTGGGATTGATAAAGGAGTCGTGCTTTTCAGCGGTGATCCCGGTCAATGGTTGGAACCAGTGGGTGAAATGGGTGGCACCGTTGGACATAGCCCAGTCTTTCATGGCGTTGGCCACCACATTGGCCACTTCGATGGTGAGTTTTTTCTCACCTTTTTGAACTTTTTTCAGTTCTTTGTAAATGTCTTTAGGCAAGTTTTCCCGCATAACGGAATCGGAAAAGCACTTGGACCCAAAGTAGTCAACCAATTTGGTTTCGGCGTAATTCATCATGGATATACTCCTATAAAAATATTTCATTCCCAAGAACCTTTTTCCATAAGGTCCTCAAACAACGTGTTGTATATAGCAATTACCATGCCAATAGTATTATCAAGCTATAAACTTTCTCTTCCTTAACCAAGAATTATCTTAATCATAGGGGATTTTTTACGAAATCCCTGTGATTTTATTAATTTGTTTGAAATTAGTATAGGTTTGAATGAAAAAAAGTTTATCCGTGAAATATTAAAATACTTTTACCATGGGACATCCGTTTTTTTATGTGAATTTTCGAGCCTAAAAGGACACCAAGGGCATTATAGTCCACTCCTGGGGATCGAGACTTACCGGAAGGTAAGATTATTCCGTGCAAAATTACAAATTTGTAGCATTCCAAATTTGATATTTTTTCACAAAATCCACAGGTCTGTAGGTTTCTTTTGCCTGGCGTAAGCCGGGATCCCCCAAATCCTGCTCCCTATTGATCACCAGACAAGAATCCAGAAGTAATTTGGCACAGTGTTGATAAATTGCCTGGTAGATGCCTTTGAAGTCGTGATCGGCCTTTTCAAAATGGAGAATAAAAGATTTTCCCTGTTGCACCGACTCCCCCAGGTTATAGCCCACGGGCTTATCTTGGACATAAAACACACCGCCGGTGAGCTCCAAGTCCTCAAAAAGCATTATGGCCTCCCGGGAAGCTGCCAAATCGCCGGTATCATCCCGTTTTGTAGCCCAGTGATTGAGGACGTCCAGCCCGTCCTGGACGGTTTCTTTAGTCAGGGGTTTATAAAATATTTCCCCGTATTCGTGGGCAAATTGATGGATAAGATTTCGTTTTTTATGAAATTTCTTCCCTTCCAGCTCCGCCATCTCTGTGGTTAGGTAGAGATAATCCCAGTTATCCCTATCTTCCCTGGGTTCCAGTTTAGCCGTGTCCGGTCTCTGAGAGAGGGATTGGACTTGGATTTCATGGGCATTTTTCCAAAAATCAAACTTTGCGAATAAATCTGATAAAATTTCAGGAGAGGGAACACCCCAGGGAAGGGCGAAAAACCGCTTTCCGTGGCGTTCGCCGCAGAGGGCATAGAGATCAGTCCCTATGCGGCTGACCTGGTAGTTATAGGTGGCTCGGAAGAGATAGATGTTGGAAAAGGTAAACTCGGATATGCCGGCTTCCAGTTTTAAAAAATACGGATGAAGTAAGGATCTCATATCTAAAGTTATGGGAGTCCATTGGGGATAATCTGAAATCATGTTTGTTAAGGTAATCAAATTTGAATGCTAAGGATAGGAGGATGATGAGGAATATGAACTCATCAGTCACTTTAATGACCAACCGGTTCCAGGCGAAGGAGTTTTCCTTGGATCCCATCTGTTAGGAGGTAAATAAAGCCCTCCGGCCCCAACAAAACGTCCCTGATCCGGCCAACCTGATTTTTTAATAGAGTTTCCTGATGGGTTATCTCACCCTGAGCATTCACCTCCAACCGGCGGAGTTCCTGACCGGCCAGATTTCCTGAAAAAAGGTTTCCGTTCCACTGGGGAAAAGCAGCCCCGTGATAAAAGGTAAGCCCTGAAGGGGCGATGGAAGGAGTCCAGTAAATCCGTGGGGGTTCAATCCCTGGCAGATTTTGATGGGAACTCACGGGACTGCCATTATAATTTACTCCGAAGGTGGACAGGGGCCAGCCGTAATTGGCCCCTGGTTTCAGGACATTGACCTCATCGCCCCCTTTCGGCCCATGTTCGGTGAGCCATAGTTCCCCGGTTTCAGGATGGAGGGCCAGCCCCTGGGGGTTTCTGTGGCCAAAAGTATAAATATAAGGATTTTCCTGAAAGGGATTTCCCGGAGCCGGGGTTCCTTCAGGGGTAAAACGCAGAACCTTCCCCGCCGGATCCTTCAGGTCCTGAGCCCTGTTTTGGGCCCCCCTTTCACCCAGGGTCATATAAAGAAGTCCATCTTTACCAAAAACCAGACGGGAGCCATAATGGACCGTCGTACCGGTTGGGGGCTGATCGGACCAAAGGACTTTCAAAGCCTCAAGACCAGTCCCCGTCCACCGCCCCCGGGCTAGAGCTGCCTTGGACAATCCTGAAACCCTCCGGCTAAAACTCAGGTATACCAGGGAGTTAGAGGCAAATCCTGGGGCAAGGGCCAATCCCAAATATCCCCCTTGTCCGTCGGTGGAAACTTCCAGAGAAAGCGGGAGCATTGTTATCTTTCCTTGGGAATAATGCCAGAGCCCCTGGGTTCTGCTGGTGCCTAATAAACTCCCATCGGGAAGAAATTGGGCGCCCCAGGGACTGGGTATTTGGGATGCCAGGGTATTAACCTGGAAGTCCTGAGAGAAAATAAAAGTTCCTGACAGGAATAGAGAAAAGAAAATACTGGCATATTTTACTAATTTACTCATAAATACCTCAATGAAAAGGTAATTCCATGATGGGGTGAAGTCAAAGATTATTTATCTGTTTTACTCCGTTAAGAAGCCGGACCTCTGGCTACTCAGGAATGTATTTTTTCAGGAGCTCCGTAAGACGGCCCGTCTCTTTCATTTCCCGGAGGCCTTTATCCACTACCTTCTTAAGTTCCAGACCCACCTCATTTTTTGTGAACATCATGTAAAATTCCACCGTTTTCATTCCGGGTACTTTCACATATGCAAGATCAGGATTGTCCAAAACGTTCTCTGTGATCGTAGAATATCCCGCAATGATCTCGAGACTCTCTAGAAAGATATCGTAGCGACCCAATAGAATTTGCCCTATAAGTGCTGAATAACTATTGGTCCCTTGGTAAATTTCCGATGATGCAATGCCATAATCCGCATAGCTGTGTCCCGCTAAACCTGCGATACTATATTTTTTAATATCATCCAGGTTATTTACGGACAAACCCTCGGGGAATTTTGTTTTTGAATAAAAGTAGTACCCAGAAGTGGAGTAATAGGGATGTGAAATGTAGTATTTTAAAGCTCGCTCCTCGCTCCAAGAGCCGCTTAAAAACATTTGAAATTCACTGCCATCCTCCACTTCCGCTTGAGCACGCTTCCAGGGAAGAAGTTGTATTTTGAAATCAATACCTTCCCTTCCAAGTATCTCCGTGATCACATCCACAGAAAAACCAACTATCTCAGTGCTCGGCTTTCCATCAACTCTTTGATAATAGGTATAAGGCGGCCATTCCGATCCATCGTCGGTGATTCCAATGGTGAATCCATGCAAATCCAGTCCCCATGCACCCCAGAATAGCCCTCCGATTAGATAAAGAAAAATAAGTTTACCCATTCTGATTACTCGAGATACTTAGCGGCGATCTTTATATATTCAGACCGCATATCTCCGATGGAATCCCAGATTTTAACCGCAAGTTCAGGATTAGCCGCTACGAATTGTTTTGACAGCATTACGTAGTAGGGTTTCATCACGATGGGAGGAGATAGCTTAATGATTTTTTGAGCGAGATAAGGGTTTCTCTCCAAAAATAAATCTCCGGTTAATTCGAGTTCGGCGGCGATTTCCATCCGGTTAGCATCCATCTTTTTAAAATCAGTGAGAGTTCCATCACTCTCCTCCATGGTATAGCCGAGTTTCTGGAGATCTCCCACGATGGAGTATCCCCGAGGCGCCCCGATATTACCCAGAAGTCCTTTAAGGGTTTTGCCGTCCCATTCGATCTTGGAAGATTTCAGCTTGTAAAAAACATAGTTAGAGGAGTATAGGGCTTTCGAATCATCGATCACCCCCGCTTTCATGGGATACAACCCAAATGTTTCCCGCTCTTTTTTGTAGCTTGCAGTAAAAAGCCCATCCACAGTACCGTTTTTGAGTTCGAATTCCAGCGCCCGGGTCCAGGGCATCCTGACGAATTTTATCTCAATTCCCAACCGACTAGCCATGAGTCTGAGGGCCTCTATCCCGGCCCCAGGATTGTTAGGAAGGATAGCGGGGGAATTTCCCATGACACCGGGAAAATCCTCCTTGTCTTCACAGACGAAGGTGAAAACCTTGGTCTGAGCCACGCCTAGATTAAGTACTCCAACCAAAAGGAAAAGAGTCATAATGAATCGCTTCATAATACGCCCCCTTAGTGTATACAAATTGTAAACACTTCCTACTTAAAGTATAAGATACTAAGGGCGATATAACCATAGGGAGGTTATTGTTGGGCAGGAAAGAATGGGGATTCATGGGAAATTATGGTTCCCACCTTCTGTCAATAATTGCCGAAGATACTGAAGTAAAATTACCGTTTTCCCATCTTTGATACGGCCGTCGGACACCATCTCGAAAGCATCTTGAAATCCCATTTCCAAAACTTCGATCTCTTCCCCTTCCACACCCCCTCCCTCGCTTAACCTATCCTTTTGCTCATAAGTTGCCATATAAAAATAGACGAGTTCGGTCACCGAACCGGGACTCATATAAAGTTCAAATATTTTATGGGGTTTACTTATAACATAACCGGTTTCTTCCTCGGTCTCCCTCTTTATTGCGTCCTGGGGATCTTCACCGTCCAGCAATCCCGCACAGGTCTCAATCAACTCCCCATGGGTATTTCCATTCATGTAAGTGGGCATTCGAAACTGCCTGGTCAGGATGAGGGTTTTATTTTCCAAGTGGTATAACAATATGGTGGCCCCATTGCCCCGATCATAAACTTCCCTGGTTTGTCGGGTCCAAACTCCCTTCTTTCCTTTTTGTAGAAAGGAAACTTTTTTTAGAATATACCAGTTGTCCGAGAGAATTTTGGTTTCTACCACCTGAATATCTGGATTCATAAGTCCCTGCCCTTCCTGGGAGTACCCCGGGGAATTTGTGATAATTCTGTAAAAACTGACAAACCGTGGAGAAGGGCCTGAACCACGTCCCCATCGGCACCTTTGGATGTCCCCGGAAGTCGGAGAACCCCGTCACAGTGTTCCAGGAGCCGGTCGGCTGCCGGATATCCTATGGAATTCCAAATCTTGTCGCCCATGACTTTTGAACCCGATTTTTGAATGAGCGGTAAGGCAACCCATTCTCCAATTATGGGGATATGTCCCAGATTCCAAACCTCCAAAGCCGCGGCTTCCAGGATTTTTAAATTGGCCCCTATTTTTTCCAGATCATCTCCGGTACCCGAACGGTAAGGACCGGCTATCATAATCATCATCGATTTCATCTTTCCACCTTTCTGCAAGTATTTGCAGTTATTTGTCGATTAATGAAGAATATAACGCATTTACGTGCAGATGTCCAGGTAAAAATTGCTTAATACACGCATTATCATGCAATTTCATTGACAATCGAAGAAAAAACACTTAGTTATCTAAGAGAGGTGACCATGTTAATAGCCCAAAGAAAGCAAATTATTTTAGATCGACTGAGTTCCCAAGGGCAGATTGCCGTCACTGCCCTGAGTTTGGAGTGGGGTATTTCCGAAGATACGGTCCGAAGGGATTTGCGGGATTTAGCCGAAGAGGGACTAGTTCAACGGGTCCATGGGGGAGCCCTTCCAAAATCCGTGGCCTTGAGGGATTACCACCGACGGGAATCGATTTCCACGGATGTGAAAATACGCCTGGGGAAAGTAGCCGCTGGTCTTATACGCAGTGGTCAGGTGGTGGCCATGGATGGAGGGACATCCAACCTTCAAATAGTGCGGGCTCTTCCCAATGATTTGAAGTGCACCATCGTAACCCACAGTCCCATTATTGCCTACGAACTAAGGGATCACCCTGGAATTGAAATTCTCTTGATTGGGGGTAAAATATTCAAACACTCCCAAGTGGCAGTGGGTACAGAAACTACCGAAGCCATTGGAAGGCTGAGGACTGATCTTTTTTTCCTGGGAGCCACGGGTTTACACCCGGACACCGGGGTTACCACCGGAGATTGGGAAGAAGCAGCGGTCAAGCGTATTTTCTGCCGCGGGGCTGCAGAAACAATCCTCCTGGTTTCACCGGAAAAACTTGGGGCCGCCGCTCCCTATCAAATAATCCCCAGTAAAGAGCTTTCCGGTATTGTTGTGGATGACTCTATCAAGGAGGAATCACTCAGTCCCTTCCGAAATATGGGAATTGAAGTCTATAAGGGTTAAAAGAAAAAAACCTGATTTCAACCCTTATCTTTAACTTTTTTGAACACATCTAATTAATAATAAATCCGCTAAATTCTAACTTTTCATGGGGATTTTTTTCATTGTAATATTCCATATGCAAATCCCTATTATCAAACTTACCTTTGATAAAAAGTTTAGTATTGCGATCCATGGAATTTATTTCAATTAGCAGTTCTTTCGAATTAATTATTTTTGCTTTTGAAAAAATAATACTACTATCTGTACCCCTAAAATATCGTTCATCATGAAGTGAGATTTCGCTCTGCTGGTAAACACCATCCAGCCCCACAGGTACTATGAACTCTTTATCAAGCGTAGTTATGTTTATTGTCATCACATTTTCTTTTCTTGAGAATTGAACAGTTTTCAAACCTAATGAATTCTCATGGAATTCAAATCTAGAAAATAATGCAGGATCTATTAACGGCACCTCTTGGGATTCTGGTATTTTACTAGTTAGATAATTTTCCAGTCCGTTTTGACTTTTTGTATCCCTAAGAACTGATGCTTCGGAATCTACAGAGCTAACAACAAAACCCACTAAATTTTGAAACTGCTCTTCAGCGTTTTTAAAACTCCCATTGAATGCCACAACTAGATTGTAGTTTGGCATGAGGATAATAAAATTTCCATAACCACCCTCAGCTGAATAATATCCCTGCTCATAAATATACCAACCATAGCCATAACCTTGAGAGTCATAAAAAGAAGTGAGCATTTTATCCACATAGGTGGAGGAGATTAACTCCTCCCCTTCCCAGATCC
>CAZUXL010000002.1:0-1124 GCA_964624355.1 uncultured Spirochaetales bacterium | reverse complement strand
GTGAGCATTTTATCCACATAGGTGGAGGAGATTAACTCCTCCCCTTCCCAGATCCCTTTATTTAGTACAAGTTGTCCGATCTTTGCCATATCCATCGTCGTAAGATACAGCCCAAATCCGCCAAAGGCTCGTCCCATTTTATCTAATCTGTATTTTTGATTTTGAATCTGAAGCGGCTGAAACAAGTACATATTTGCAAAATCCACATAGGACATGTTTGTGGATTTCTCAATGATCCCTGCCAATAGATTAGATGCACCCGTAACATATTTGTAGGAGGTGCCTGGCTGTTCATCCACCGGAGTATCCAAAACATGTTGAATGACATCATAGGAATACTCACTTAGGATCTCTGAATTCCCATCCTTCTTAAGTACAGTTTCATCCCAATTAAAACCTGTGGACATGGTTAACAGGTTTTCGATGGTGAGTCTCTTTTTATTTTCATCCAGATTTGCAATGACTCGATCCTTAAAAATATCGACAACAGACTGCTTCACATCTTTAATAAAACCATTTTTAATGGCCAGACCTATGAGTAAGGCCGTGACACTTTTTGTAGCCGATCGTATGTCCACCAAAGATTGTGGGTTATTGGGATATTTATGGGCATCCACGATAAGTTGACTGTTTCTGAGTATTACCAAGCTTCTCCAGTCTTGATCATTTTTATCAAAATATTCTAGCCCTTCCAATATTTTGTTTGAATTGATCCCTTGGCTTTCAGGACTCTGTAATAGGGTATTTACCTTAAAAAAAGTACCTGGATTACCTGTGGAATTGGTACTACAACTGGTGGTCATCGTGCCCATCATTAAAAGTAAGGTTCCATATATTACTTTTTTAATCCCTTTTTTAGTTCTCACATTTTGCCTCTGTGGGGTGATATTATCACAGGTTCAGATACTTAGGTTCAGTCATTTAAGAATTCATTTTTTGATGAATTACTAAGGGCTTGGAAAACTCGATTAGGACCGCCCTGTCAGTTGGGAAGCCTCAACTCTCCCTATCACTTCATGGAGAAAGGATTCCGGGGTTTCTTTTGACAGGAGGGAAGCTCTCATTTCCGGGGACTCAAAAGCCTGGATCAATGTCCTCAGGATTCCCAATTGAAGGTCTTCCGG
>CAZUXL010000001.1:92933-116200 GCA_964624355.1 uncultured Spirochaetales bacterium | reverse complement strand
CACCCCGGCTTCTTTTAACCGGCCAAGCTTCTCCTGTCCCACCGGTCCGGTCATGAGTCCTAAGGTGACACAAACTTCCATGTCGAGTTCGGACTTGATTTTTTTGGCCGCAATGCACAGTTCATCCACATCGGACCAAGAAGCGCTCCGGGCTGCCACGCTCATACAGAACCGGCGGGCCCCGGAGGATTTCGCCTTTTCCGCCTGGGAAAACAATTGGGGGGCGGGGGTCAGGGAATAGGGTTTGAATCCTGAGTCCGCGTGAACCGATTGGGAGCAGTAGTGACAATCTTCGGTGCAGAGCCCCCCTTTGGAGTTGGACAGGGCGTTGACCTTAACGGTATTGCCAAAATGAGTCCGCCTCAAAGTCCAGGCGGCATCCAAGATTTTTAAGGTCTCCTCATCCGGGGCACCGATCAAATCGGCGGCTTCCTTCACACTTAAGTTTTGTAAATTTAGTCTTTCCATGGTTAACCAATAAATAACAACTTAGGTTAACGTGTCAATATTCTCCTTTCATATTAATTTCCCAATCCCTGGCAAAAACCCTCAGTCAAAATCATTCAAATCATACACCCATTTGGCATACAGGGAAAACAAACCCAGGGTCGTTCCGTAGTATCCATCCAGAAAGGCATTTTTACTGATGATGAAGGCAAACTCATCGGACTCCAAACCGAGTTGAAAGCCTAAACCGTCCATCCCTGTATAATGGAGGCTAATGAAAAACCGCCCGTGGGTTTCTTCGTCTGCTAAAGCTGACAAAGTCGCCACGAAGACTTGGGCCTTACCTTCAGAGAATTTCTTAAGGAAGTCTTCCCCTGTAAGAACATCGAAGCTCCGGGCTATGAATGCATCCAGGGTATACTCTCTCATTCCCACATCGATGAAGTCCATTGTCTTGACGGGAAAAGGAAACAGCTGGGCTTCGTAGGAAACAGTATAGTTGTTGCCACCTATGGTTCGGAGTCCCCGGAATCCAGGGGTTCCAAAGGGAGTTTCCACCCCCGCAGCCAAGCGGGTGAAAAAATTACTCAGGTTTGTGGGGATAGCGATATCTATATAGGGTTTTAAAAGCTTGGCCAAAAGGGAAAAATCCGAAAAAAAGTAAAGGCTCAAGGGGAAATTATCCACCCTACTATGTTGAGTCAAGGGCATATCCAAACCGGTAAAAATCTTCCAGTCCTTCCCATAAAAATTAAGCCCGTTGAAGAAATTGAGCCCAGTTGTAGAGTCTTGCGTCAAGGAGAAGCCGTAGTAGGGACCTAAGTCCATGAAAAACGCCTGCCTCATCTCCAACATGTACAAGGTCAGGCCGAAAAGGTACCCTACCGAGCCCCATTCATGGTCCCCCAGCCCCAGGTCCATGGTCAAATTAAACGTGGTTGAAGGATCAAAAGCCAAAGCCCAATCCATATAAATCCACATGGGTTGGTCAAAGGTGTCCATGGCGAGTTTCATGTAACGGGCGAGGGAATCCTCGTTCATGGCCAATTCTGCCAATCCAAGATCCTTTTCGCCCAGGGTTACCGCAGAGAGGGAGGAGGTGAGTAGAAAAAAACTAAGTATCATCCCAAGGAAAATTGATGGTTTCATAGGCCTACTATAAAAGAAAACACTCAAAATATCCAACTGAAGAATTCAACCGGCCTTGGTTTGAGTAAGTACGGAGGTCACGCCCAGGGGTTTTTCTTTATTGTAGACTTTGAATTCCCCCAGATTTTCCAAGGAAAAATGACCCGAAAGAGCGGATGAGCACAGGTCTGTCACCAAAAGCTGACCCGGGGCCGCCAAGGATTCAATCCTGGCGGCAATATTCACCACATCTCCGATGACCGTGAAGTCAAATCGCTTCAAGGTTTGACTCCCAAAGTTTCCCGAGATCATCTGGCCGGAACTCAGTCCCGCACTCACGTTGGGGTAGAGGTAACCAGGGGTCATTTCTTTACCCAAGAGGGGTTCTATCCTTTCCATGGAGGCCTTGATCGATTTCACAGCCCGAACCAAATGATCCTCCCCCTCGAAAACCACCAAAGCGGCATCGCCGATAAACTTATCGATATGGCCCCCGAACCGGAGGGTTTCCTGGGCAATCAAATCAAAATAAAGATTTAAAAGTTCTCGGATATTTTCCGCATCCAACTGTTCCGAAAGCCGGGTGAATCCACAAACGTCGATGAAGGCCACCGTCGCTTCTATCCGCTGGGTTTTTAAGTTTCTCGGTTCATCGGGCATGAAAGAAGCTAGGGCGCGAAAAATAGCCGGATTGACATAACTCTTGAGAATCTGGTTTTCCTCCAGGTGATGGAGGGATTTTTTCATCGAGTTTACTTCCGATAAGGTCTTCTGAATCGTCAAACGCAGGTCATTGAAATCGATGGGTTTGGTCAGAAAATCGAAGGCCCCGTGGTTCATGGCGCTGCGGATATTCGGCATGTCGCCGTAAGCCGAAATCATCACGGTTTTAACCAAGGGATTAATTTCCTGAATCCTGGTCAGGAGGGTGAGGCCATCCATTTTAGGCATATTAATATCGCTGATGATGCAGTCTATACCCGGTTGAAGTTTTAGGAGTTCCAAGGCTTCGACCCCGTCCCGGGCGAAGATAAATTCAAATTCCTTATCTTTGATTTCCTTTCGAAACCGCTGGCTGATGAGTCTTTCCACAATTTCTTCATCATCGACCACAAGTATTTTGTTCATGGAGGCTCTACCTCAATTCAATGGAGTTTTCACGGGAAATTCAATAACGAACCTAGTATAACATGATTCTTTACTTTTGACTTCCATGGTTCCGTTAAACTCGTCCCGAATGATTTCGAAGCTGATGGATAATCCCAGGCCAGTGCCTTCACCCGGGGGTTTGGTAGTAAAAAAGGGCTGGAATATTTTTTCTTGTATGGCTTCAGGTATCCCCAAACCATTATCCTCCACCTCAATCCTAACCCTCTGGTTCTTCAGGGTACTTCGGACTTCCACCATGGGAGCATACTCGGGGAAATCCAAGGACCTTTTCTTTTTCAGGATGGAATAATGGGCATTGTTGAACAGATTTATCAGCACCCGACCCAAACTGGAACGAACCATCTCAATGGGAGGAATGGAAGGATCCAGATTCGCGACAAAATTACAGCTGAAATCCGGATTCACAGCCCTTATCCCATGAAATGAGAGGTTAAACGACTCCCTAATCAGTGATTCCAGAGATTCAGGACGGGTAACTCCCACATCCTTGCGGCTGTGCATCAACATGGACCGGATGATCCCGTCTCCCCTTTGACCGTGGGTTAGAATATCCTTCATGTTCTGGGAGAGCTCCTTTAAAAGGTATTCCACATCCCCCTTCAACTCTTCATTCATGGTGTCCAGAATTCCCTGGAGTTTCTCTTCCAGTTCCGTGAACAACTCTATGGAAGACTCAGAAAAATTATTGATAATATTCAAGGGATTTTTAAGCTCATGGGCAATCCCAGCGGTGAGGGTCCCCAAAGAAGCCAGTTTTTCTTGGAGAATGATTTTTTTCTGGGTGGCAATCAGCTCTTGGGTTCTTTCCTCCACTCTTTTCTCCAGGGAGTCGTTGACCTCCCGAACCTTTTGGAAGAGCAGGGCATTTTGATGGGCTATGGCAATGGTGGAGGAAAGGAGCTCCACCATCTTTAGCCTTTCCCTGGTGAGAACCCCGGGCATGGAGGTGTTTTCCAAGTAAATTAAAAGTTGCAACCCGTCTTGGTTCTGGATAGGAAGAACGATCAAAGATTTTAGTCCCCGCTGATCCCAGAGAGGTTCAATCCGACGTTCTTCGGCGTTGGGAAATTCTTTTACCACCACCTGATGGGTGGACAAAGATTCCATCAAATAGGATTGGGGAATGTCCGGGAGAGCCCGGGCAGGTTTACCCTCACCAGGGACAACTCCCGTACCGGCTGCTTCCCACTCCAGAATCAGGTTTTGGTCTTTTAAAAGAAAAATCAGAACTCGACTGGCACCGGAATTTTCCAAAATTATCTTGGCCACAGCCTTGAGCAGTTTCCCGGAGTTTATCTCCCCCGATATGGCTTCCAAGGCTAAAATAAGACTTTTCAGATCCACGTTCCGGGATGTATCCCCTGGATTGAGATGGGAAGCTTTTGACCAGGAAGGGTCTTTAACCAGGTTGTAGGACTGTTCAAGCAGTTCTACTTTACGCCAAGCCCCGTAACGATGATAGTGATCCAGAGCACCCCGGAGGTAAATTTTAGCCAGATCTGTTAGATTGTGCCGGTGAAAGAATAAAAAGGCCCTCTCTCGGGTCAGGGCTTGATACCGTAAAAAGTCTTCCTGATCAGCGGCTTCAATAGCAGCGAGAAAGGCTTCCTGGGCCTTTTGGAATTGGTTCTCCAGGTCCCATCGCTCCCCTTGTAAAAGATGACTATGAATCCGGAAAAGGGAACTTTGTGAAGCCCATTTGTTCCCTTGACGCCCACAGGATTTCAAGCGTTTCAGGGATTTTCGCTCGCCCCTTCGTACCAGATCTGCATTTACCAGGCCTGAATATAGGGTCAGTTCTTCCTCATAAAGGGATCCCGCCACCGCCGAACGATAACGCTCGGCCAAGAGCATCTGTTCCTTAGCCAGATCCAAGTCCCCCAATAGGAAAGCCGTCTGAAAAATGACCGAATGGGCTACGGCCACCCCGCTGAAGGATTGCATCCGATAGTTTTCTTCCAAACCTTGCTTCGAATCAAATTCCGGTGAGTCAAAATCTAGGGGGCCTTTATCCACCTCAGAAAGATTTCGCAGACTCCCCTGAATTAAATAGGCGGAAACTCTCGTCAGGGGGTATCGGTTTTTAATAATGAGAGCCAAAGCCGCGGAGGTTTCCTGCAACCTCTGGGGAATATCCTGGTTCGGATTCCAGAGGGTCGTAAACAAATAAGCAAAGGTTCGGTAAAGCATATCCCCGCTGTCTTCCGACGCTTTTCTCGCCGCTTCGAACCGGGGTTTTAAGTTTGACCAGGGTTCGAACCAACCGTAACAAAAAAGTCCCGTGAGGGTGAGAACCATGCTGCGCCAAGTCTGGTCGTCAAATCGCTCATTGATTTCCACCGCCAGTTTCCCCATTTTGTAGGCCCCTTTCAGGTCCCCCAGGGCGGCGAGCAAGACGGCGTACCCGGTGAAACTAGGGGCGGATTCCGCACACAAACCGTCCTTTAAACTCATACTAACCGCTGTGAGAGCTGCCAGGCCGAAAAGATTCTGCCGTCCAGAAAGGAAGGCGGGAGGGATGAATCCGCAGAGGATTCTCATGGCTGTGCGACTTTTCAGGTCAAGGTTTGTGCTCTGAGTGCCCAATTCTTCGGCACTCAGTCCTCTCATGGCAAATTTCACCTTTACCAAGGCGGCTACCACATGGGGCAGACCCGGATTTGATGGGAATTTTATTCCCAAATCCCTGAGTCCTTGAATACCTACGCGAATTGAAGCTTCAGGATCACCTAAATAAAAATAGAAGCTCTGCTGCCTCTCCCGAATGCTCGCCCTCAGGATTTCTGATCCGCAATTATGAAGGACTCTTTCACAGAGATTGTCCCCCAAAATCCTATTTTGCAGGGAATAAGCCACCTCTGCCGTGGACTTATAAAGTTCCCAGGCTTTTGGAGCGTCCCGGATCCAAATCTCCTCGCCCCCTTCCTCCACAGCCGCCTCGTAAAATCCCAGGGCAGCCTCATAATCTCCATTTTTTCTGGATTCGTCCCCTGCGAGAATATTAATACCGAATAGATGTTTTCGGCCTTCCATAGTCAGATGTTTCCGGCTTTGGTTCATGTGCCAGGCGATTCCCGAAGGACTGAGTCCGCCACCCTTTAACCATTGATTCAGTTTAAGGATACCGACCCGTAAATGAGCAAAGATCCTTTCGTCTTCCGTGGCTTTTTCAAAGGTTATCTGGCGAATGCGGTCATGAGTGAACCTGAAGGTTTCCTCTTCTTGGAGTTCCCAGACCCCCAGATCCTGAAGTTCCGCCACCAATTGATCAAATCTAGAGGGTTCCAGCTCTCCCACCATCAACACTTCCACCTTTTTAAAGGTTCTTCCCAACAGGGAGGAACACAGAAGAGCCCTTCTCAAATCCTGGGAAAGCCCCAATAACCGTTGACTCAGCTGTTCAAGAAGTTCCTCTTGATAGGGAAGATCCCTAATTTGGTCTTCTTGAATGCGCCACTTCCCCGTGAATTCGTCAAACTCCAAAGCTTGCCTTCGATTGATTTCCTGGATCAACATTCTCACGGCTAAAGGATTCCCGGAGGAATGGTGAAACAGCTTCCCCGCCAAAAGGCCTCTCTCGGCATCTTCCAGACGACAAGAATCCTGAAGCAGATCGAAAAGATCATTTTCCTGCAGGGGTTTCAGATCTAAAAGTATGCGCTCCGGTGTATGGTCGGTGGGAAATAACAGATAAATTCCCGCATTGGGTTCCAAGATTCCCGGACGACAGGTGAGGATTATACCCAATTTTGGAAACCGGGCTTGAGCGAGGGTTTCGAGGATTCTCAAATTAAGCTTATCAGCCCAATGAATATCCTCCAAAACCAGGATAGTCGGAGCCCCCCCCCGGAGAGAAATCCCTACGAGGGTGACCAAGGTATTTATCAAACGACTCCGGGACTCTTCCAAAGCCAATTCCACTACCTCAGGAATATCTCCCAAAAGTGACTCAAACCCAGGAATCAAGGATGCCACGAGACCCAGGTTACGCCCCATCCGGGAGCGTATTTCAGCGATAATAAGCTCTAATTCTCCAGTTTCAAGAATTTGTAAGTGGTCCGACCACCGCTCCAAATACTGAATAAGAGGGCCTGAATTAAAATTGCTGTCGTATTGATCATACTTTCCCTGAATCCACCCGGCTGAGCCCAGATCCAAGGACTCCCGAAGATTATCCAATAAACTGGACTTACCTTGGCCCCCCGCTCCCTGAAGGAGAACGATGGGTGCTTGATCCTTATGAACGAGATTCAGACATTTTTTTAGTATTTTGAGCTCCCGGGTACGTCCATAGATTGTCTTTATTTCCGAGATGGGAACCGCTTGGTCGTATTCTCCAGGAATAAAATTCTCATGGACTGAAAGGGAGCATTGCTTCAAATCCCACTTCAAACCCCGTAGGCTCTGATACCGTAGCTGAGGATCCTTCTGGAGCAGCTTTTGGAGAATGCCCAGGAATACCACCCCCTGTCTCAATAATTCAGGGCTGGAGTAGTCAGGGACTACATTCAATATTGCATGGATCAATTCCAGAAAATCCAGCCTAACCAAGGGAAAGGATCCTGTCACCATCCTATAAAAATGGGTCCCCAGGGAGTAAAATCCACTCCGGTACCCCGGTTTCAAATTAGTTCTTCCGGTCATCTCCGGGGAAAGCAGACTAAGATCTTCCAAAGTAACAAAGGTGTTCCCTCCCAGGGGTTTGGCACCGGCTATCTGAAAGAGATGGATGAAATCAAAAGAGATATAACCCATTGAGCCATGAATAATCCGAGTAGGATCAAAAACATTCCAAGCATAACCCTGGGTGTTTAGTTGATCCCAATTTTCCAAAAAGCCCAGGGTTAAGGATAAGGATTCCTGAAAATCACAGCCTTTTTTTAATTCATCGGCTAAAAGTGGACCACCAAGATCCTCCAATAGCAAGTAGAATTGCCTATTCTCCAGAAACCATCGCACAGGACGAGCCAGGGAGGGATTGTTTTGCGAGAGCCGGGCCCAATCCCTGGCAAGGGAATTGTATAACTCGGAAAGTTCATCCTCCCCCTCTGGTAGGGGGATAACCAAAAGAATGATCCGAAGACCTTTTTCGGGATCTCCGGCTCGATATGCTTCGATTCCAAAGGAGTCTGGAAGTTTTTTCAGATCCGTAAACGATTCTAAAAGTCGATTCAAAACCTTTAGCCCTTCCTGGAAGGAAACAGGGATTCAATTTTATCATCGAATCCTAGAAAATACGCTGCGGTATTCCACAGAATCCAGCAATTCAAACCAAAGAGCAGGTAGCCTGTATATCCTAAAAGGGGCATTTCAGAAAAAACATGGAGAACATCAATGTAGGGAACGCTGTACCTCCAGTAACCAGGGGTGGTGGGGAATCCTTGGTGAAACCACTGGCTTCCAAAATTCCATAATTCCCAAAATATTCCATTGCACAGAGTCCCCAGAGCCACCAGACTCAAATCAGTCCAATCGCCGTTTCTCAAGGGATCCAAGAGGTTGCTCTTCCCAGCCAGGGTCAGACCAGCACCCAAACCGGGGGTTAGAGATACCCAAATCGCCCAAAACAAAGGATAGGGAGCGTAGCCCATTCCAAAGGCCAGCACCATGCCCAAAGCCACCATGATCCACAATCCTAGGGTTCCAGGATTGAACCGGGGGCCTTGCCTGTACCGGGAATCCAGAACCCGAAAGGTTCTCAGAAGGGAATACCATTCAAAAATCCCCGTCAATACCGTGGTATACCCGAGAAAAAACCAGATAATATTACCAAATCCAGAAAAGATCTTATCCGCATTGGGGTAATACCAATTCCCCCGGACAAAAAAGTTCAAATATTCAAAGACGAACCAACTGAGGGTGGACACAAGAATCATGAGTTTAAAGGTGGTCGGCAGGGTGGCCATAAGGGATTTTCCCCCATTTCTGCGATAAACCATACCATCTAGAAGGCCGATAAACCCCCAAGCCAGGGGCAGGTAGGCATAATGTTCTAAAGAGTAGATCAAAGGCAGACGAGCCCACATGAGAAACCAGGAGATAAGGGTTACGGGCAGGGAAAACCAAAACCACCAGGGCAATTTAACCTTTGTGAGTGCGGGCAACAGTACAGATTTCTGAAAACCAAAAATCCGGGGGAAGGCTAAAAAAAGAACAATTACCAGGGCAATGAGGGCAAGAAATATAAAATAACCCAGGTCAAATCCCGGGGGTGGATCAACCGAAACCACGGGGAACTCCCCATACCCCTCGGGTAAAGCGCCCGTGGCAGCCAAACTACCCAACAGCGGAAGAAACAGAACTCCCAAAAAAACCATCAGGACCAGAAGAAACCTTAGTATTTTGTTCATCATTACCCCACTGACAGTATAGTAGACGATTTAATGTTAGGATGCAATAAATTTGATAAAATAGCACACAAGCCTTCATCAAAATCAAACTGCTGAAAGTCTCTACACATGAGAATTAAAAAAATATAACAACCGTATATCATTCATAAATGTATCTCCAATTGTTAATTGTTACATTATTGTATTATATCTGATGCATAAACAAGACATAAATGTGTTTTATATAGCTTTATTCAACTATAATGTTGCTAATTATTAATGTTTAGATCAATTCTCTTTTTGGTATGATTATTGCAACGATATTTCTACAAAAAAACGGCAGTTTGCCGGAGTCTAACTCTTTTCAAGGAGAACCCTCATGAAAACCATGAAGATTTTCACCCTCTCTCTAATGATTTCTATGGCTGGTGCCGGGACTTCATTATTCGCCTATTCATTTAATCCCTTTGGGACATCTACTGGAGAGAAAGTATTAGCCATCAACCCCTTCTTTTACTTCAACCCGTTAAGCCCTTTAGCCATATCTGAAGATACCGTCCTGGCCTATGGACTCACAAGTAATATGGACATCTACGTGGATATCTTCAGTTTTGCTTTGGCTCCGACGACGGGATATTCAGGATCTTGGATCATGCCCCGGTATGATTTAGGAGGGAATAACATAATAGCTGCTCAGGTTTTCTTTGGGACAGCGGCAGGGGTTACAATTTCACCCCAGTATCATTTTTTCTATGAAGACCCCCTATTGGGCTTTGAGGCCAACCTAAATCTCTACCTCCCACTAAGTAACCTGTCGAATCCCACCATAGCTCTCTTTGCCGCTCCGGTTTATAAAGTAGTTAAAGATGTGGTTCATCTCTACGTGGAAATCGATCCCTCCTACACCGTTGGTGGCAACTTTGGGCTGAACGTTGTTCCCGGTGCTTGGCTTGGACTTCCTGGGACACCTTTTCAAATCTCCTTAGCTGTCCCTCTAACTGGTGTCACTGGTTCCGCCATGACTGTCGGGTTTACTGGGTGGCTTTGGTATACTATGAAATTGTAGGTTGAAAGTTTTACGGCTAGAGCAGGGGTGGGATAAATTCCCACCCCTGCTCTTTACCAATTGAATAATTCTAAAACAAAGGTTTCCACATGGCGATTTTTCCCCTGGGCTGGAAAGTTATGGATATGCAAGGCCGGATTGAAATTAAGCTCTAGGATCGTATATTCGGCATTGGATTTCTGGTTCCTCCAGTCCGGAAGAATTAAATCCAGACCGCAAATTTGTGCTCCCACGGCCGCAGCCCCCTTTTCTGCTAAATCTTTGTAAACTTGGGGCATCTCATCGGTAAAATCCAGGCTGTCGCCCCCCGTGCTGATGTTGGAATTTTTTCTCAGGAAAACCTGTTGGTTTTTCGGGAGGATGGAGGACGGACCGAGACCTTGGGCATCCAAGTACTCCCGTTCCACATCTCCCAAATTGATTTTTTCCAGGGGTTTCTTATACCCTTCCCCCCGCCAAGGATGGCGATTCTTTATCTCCACCAGTTCCTCCAGGGTGTGATGTCCGTCACCGATCACATTCGCTGGAATCCTGTGGAGAACAGCCCGGGTTTTCCCACCCACCACGAGAAAGCGGAACTCCAAACCGGGTACGAATTCTTCCACCAGAACCTGGGTGTCCAAACTGAAAGCCAGCTCCAAAGCCCCATGCCAATCCTGGGTGGTGGCTTGGGGCTCCAAAATTGTCACCCCCTCTCCAAAATTGGTGGAGTTGGGTTTAACTACCATTCCACGGCCTTCAAAGCAGGGGAGGGATTCCATGGCCTGGTCCATCCGGGAAAAGATACTTCCTTCCGGAACCCGGAGTCCCTGTTCTTTCAAAATGACTTTTGTGACTTCTTTATTTTCCATGATTAAGGCCGTAACGTAGGAATCCGCCGAGGTCTTTGTCGCCTGTTTGATGTATTCGGTTCGCCCCTGCTTTTCAAGCTTGATGAAATTACTTTCTGGATCCAGTAAGGTGACCAGAATACCCCGGGCGTCCGCTCCTTGGATGAGAATTCTGGTGGATAGTTCCAGGGAATCCCAGTGTTTATGGAGATACGCCCTGGATAATCCCCAGGACAGAGGATCCTGGGATCTCCAAAGCTCCACCAATGTATCAACTCTTCGGCTACGAACCCCTTCCATTTGATTTTGAAAATTTTTTAAAACCCCGGAGTATTCTTCCCCACCCATCGAGGCTAATTCCTCCATCACGGGAAAAATCACCTTCCAGATTTTTTGTAGTCCTCTGATCTTCTGGGGCTTTTGACCCAGGGAACAGAGGGTCAAGGCCTCCTCCAGTTCCCGGAGCTCCTGCATTTCCCGGGTTTGGAAAACCGGACTGGGGATTACCCCGCAGGCTAGAATGAAAAGTTCTATAAACTGAAGAGTTTCCCAGCTCATCCCCAAGGGGGACAGGGGATCCAAATCAAAAATGCGAAACTCCAGGTATTTCACGCCCTCTTTGGATAGGGATTCCAAGGTCTGACCCTTTATTTGGGTATTTCCCTTGGGTCGGATGGGGGAATAAAACTCCCTCTCATGGCTTAACAAGGGAGGATGACCATCCTGGGAACCTAGCGCCTTGGTAAGTTTTTCCAGGTATTCCGACAAAGAATCGAAACGGATATCCAAAGTCCTTTCAATTTCCGGGGTCTGGGAATACCCCAAGGGGCTCTGGCGTACCGATGTGGTCCAAGGTCCACAGGACTGGGATTTTTTTAAGATATCCCCGGTCCGCCGTTGGGATAAATCTGCCTGATACGCTTCGGTCAGCCAAGGACTACCCGCCAAAAGATAAGTCAGGACAGGTTTAAATCTGAGGAAATTCCGGGCTAAAGCAAAATAGTCACCCCCGGGATGATCAGGACCAAAAGAGTAATTAATATGAATTCCCGAAAGCACCTGCCTCGCTGCTCCGTGTTTGGATTTCAGTGACTGCCGATAGTCCCTCTGATCCTGCCAGGCGGGAGATCCGGAAAATTGGGCAATTTCAACCTCCGCCTCGCTCGTCCAACGACCAGGAAGACTAAAAGGCCAGAGGCTCTCCTGGGACTGCGCTTGAAACAACCGAGCTTGCAGTCGTTCCAACTCTTCATAAGCCCCCCGAGTGGCAGAGTGTACTCCCGTGATCAGTTCCACCTGAGCTTCTGCAAAGTCCACGGTAATTTGCTTTTCCTCTGGGGAAAAGGGATGGGGCTTCTGGGAAAGATTCCCTTGGGCATCAATCCTTAAACCTTCCCGTTCGATGCCCCAGTATCCCGAAAAAAGCGATTTCGATACTTCCATTCTACTACACTCCTACAACAATCGAACAATTAAACAGAAATTCACCGAAGTTTTTAAAAGAGCCTCATCCCAGAAAAGTTTTCAAACTGTTCCAGGCTCCGACGTTCACTTGACAGCACATGCACTGTCCCTTTCTTTCCGTGGTGATTAATCCTGCGGATTCCAATTCTTTAAAGTGATGGGAAACAGTGGATGGGGACAAATGAAGCTCTTCGCAACACCGAGAAAAGGCTTTCGTAGCCCCCGGGGACTCCAGGGTGCTTTCGCCGCTCATTTCTTTTATGATATTCAGAACCTTGAGGCGCTGCTCTGAGGAGAGGGCTTTGAAAAGTCGAGCTGCTTCTTGAAGTTCCATAGTTTCAAAATAATCGAAGTATTATTCCCAGTCAAGGGGATAACTCCCCCTGACCGCCCTATTTTATGAGATAAAATTCCGCTGATAGCCCCGGTAGAGTACCCCGAATATTACCATGGTCCAACTCTGCATTAAACTTATCCGGTCCCAGAGGTTGGGCACTGGCTCCTTCGACAGCCAGGGAAAAATCGATGGACTCGGTTCCCAAGTTGGCCAGAAAAAGGATTTTCCCATCACCTTTCACCTTCAGATCCGCGTACAACGATCCCTCCACGGTTAGAGGAATCCTGACCCCATCGTAAAGGGCCGGATGGGAGGCCCTCATGGCCAACAGATGACGCAAGTAGTTTTTCAGTTCCTTTTCCCGGGGGGTCAAGGTCGTGTTTAGACCCTCGATACGCCCACTGGTTCGTGCCACGTGGTCGTCCGCCACCCCCCACTGGGCAGATGGAGTCGCTGCAGTATGAGGAACCTTATCACTAAAGTCTTCCCCGCCGGCGTAAGCACCCAATTGTTCGCCAATCTCCTCACCATAATAATTCATGATCGGACCGGTGTAAGCCGCCTGAAAAGCGAAGGCCAACTGGTGACGCTTCCAATAATCCGGATTCTCCGGTCCGTAGCGCAGCCCCTGGGACCTTTGAATCAGGTCTCCGAACCGGACCAAGTCATGGTTCCCGAGCATCAAGGCATAGAATCCCCACTGGGGAGCCAAGGCGTGGCTATTGAAGGCCTCGGACAAATGACGGGCATCCCCCAGGCGTTCAGGGGAATTATTACCCTCTCCGGTGGCCAAGGTGTTCATTAGTTCGTACCTCAATGGAAAATCAAAGGCGCAGAAAACACCTTTGTTGGACTCTCTACCGAAGGTTAGGGTCGTTATTTCCCCCGCGGACTTCCAGGTTTCGGCCACCATGAAACCCAGAGTCCCCCAGTATTTCCCTTCCCCTGCACGTTCAAGACATAGATCCTGGACGGCCTCCCGGATCTCCTGCCAAAAAATGTGACGGCCCTGTTTGAGTTCATAGGCCACATCCAGCCGCCACCCGTCGATTTCCAGCTCTTGGATCCAATAGGTGGCCACTTCTATGAAAAAATCCACGGAGTTTTGATAAACCTTTCCCTGGTCGAAGAATACGGTGGAACCTTGAGAACCCTTCGTTTTTATTTCTGGTAGAATTCCGCTGGGGGAGGGGTGGAGGCCTAATTTATTGTGACCGAAAACTGCATCGAAAAATACGTAGAGTCCCCGGTTATGCGCCTGAATTACCAATTCCCTTGCGTCTTCCAGGGTTCCGAACCTGGGTTCTATTTTAAAATAGTCCTGGGGGAAATATCCGGTGGCATCCAGTTTAGTATTACCGCCCACAAAAAATACCGGAGTCACCCAAAGGGCGTTGTAACCCAGGTCTTTAATGTAATCCAAACTCTGGGTAATTCCCCGGATATCACCCCGGTGATGGGAAGTTCCATAACCCTGATCCATATTGGACTGAGGATCACCATCCATAAAGGACTCTACCATCACCTCATAGATCCGCAAATTCCGAAATTCGGTAAGCCGCTCCGGGGTATAAAATTCCCCGTCCCCATGGCGGGGAGTATAATAGTGGGTGTCCGCCACTTGAATCGGCGGGGGACTTTCAACTGACTTTTGAGCTGGGGAAGATGTACAATTTGATAGAAAAACGAGACAGGCGAACCAAAGGGCATTTTTCATGGGAGAACCTTCCTTCAAATACGAAACCGCTTTCGATAGGAAATAATACTGCGAAAGCGGTTTCGTGTCAATAAATATGTAACCCAGCCCTGGTTCGTATACGATATCCTCCGTACCATGAGCCTTTGTAGGATTATTCTTACAAATCTTTGGGGGAGGCGCTGATGGTAAATTCTCCCCCCTTCTCTATCTTTATAGTTAATGACCAATAAAGCGCCAGTTCCTCAGGAATTGAAAATTCTTTCGATTCTTTCGATTTTTTCAATTCTGCTATTTCTCAGTTGCCAGGGTTTAACCCAGCCCCCTCCCTCTTCAATCCTACCGATAGTCGACGGCACCGGAGAAGTCCGAGTAAGCCATGGTAATCTAGAATATAGTTTGGGAGGTTTGGACGATGAGGGGATTCCCTCGGCTCGGGTGTTCGTATCCCTACGGGATGAGTCCGGATCTCTAGGTACCTGGATAGAAACCACATCCCTTCCCGAGGGCCGCTGTTATGCCTCCGCTTTCGTCGTGGCCTCCTCCGCAGGAAATTTAATTTATGTCCTGGGGGGCGAAGGCAATTCAGGTCTAAGTTCTTCCATTTTTTTTACCTTCATCCACCCGGATGGATCCCTGGGATTCAATAGTCCTGGGAAATGGGAGATCTCTTCCAGACCCCTACCGGAGCCCCGCAGTCGCGCAGGATGGGTACTTTATGATGGGAGGATATTCCTTTTGGGTGGGCAACTTAAGGAAGGTAAAACCTCCTCGATCATTCATGGGAGGCTGAATCAGGACGGGCAACTGGGACAGTGGTATATCAGTCCTCAGACTTTACCTTCCCCCCGTAACGGGGTCAGACCTGCAATCCAGGGTGCCCGACTTTTTGTGGACGATGGAAGCGGCGCAATTTCCTTCACCCTGGGAGACCATGGTCTTCTGGAAAATTTACGAAATGAACTCACATTTCCCCAAGCCCAAGACAGGCCCTTAGTCGCTCCCGGTTCAGGGCTGGTCACCACTAAGGCCTCCGTTCAAATACAACTTCCCTTCGGATCAACCCTAAGATTCCGAGAGGATTCCTTTGAAGTGACCATGGCGGATCCGGTTTGGGATCCTACTTATAGGATTTTAGCCGATTGTATTCTCAGCCTACGATCCTTTTCCTCAGATCTTCAGCCGTCACCCCAGGTGTATCGAAAATATCGAACGCGGAAATCCAGTTTCTTAACATTGGTGGAGCCGGATTACATACCCATCCACCCCCCGGGGAGCCTTACCATGGGTACATTGGTTCTCCAGGAAACTCAAAGTTTCCACGTCCTTATTCCCCAAAATTCCGCCTGGTTTAGACTCTCCCTCCCTAGTTCGGAAAAAATAATCCTCCGCTGGGCGGATATCCAGACCACTACAGAATTCACCGGCAGCATAGAATTTACCCTTTTTGAAGATAACCTATACACCGAAGTGCTGGACAGAAGGGGCAAACCAGTCACAAACTTTGGGAGCCTTGACACCTCGCCGTGGGTGCTGGACCTCAATCCGGGGATGTATTACCTTCAGGTCAGGGATAAAAATGGGGAAACTGGACGCAGTTTCGGTTTGGGAATTTCGCGAGAGTGAAGGGTGAACTGTGCAAAAACTGAAAAAACTAAGACACCTCTCCCTCACCACAGTTATGGATCTGGGGAGAATTTGGATAGCCCTAGCCCTCACGGATCTCCGGCTTAAAATCCTTCCCCATCGTTTCAACCGGCGACTGCTGTATCCCAAAAACCTCCCAAGTGTTCTTACCCCCCAGAAGAGGACGGCCGAAAAAATATTCCGACTGGTTAAGCTGGTTTCCATAGCCGCCAGGTATCCCTGGGTTTTTAACATGAGCTGCCTTCGACGGTCCTTGGTAATTAGAAAGCGCCTACAAGTCCTGAATATCCCCACAAAACTTATATATGGAATGAGAAGGGAACCCGGAAACTCCAAACTTCTCGCCCATGCATGGTTGGAAGCTGGAAGTCTGCGGATAGACATCAATACCCAACCGGGTGATGGTGAGAATTCTTGGGTTAAAGAATTTGAGGCCTTCCAAACAAGTTCCTTCCTGTAGTCCTCTGTCCTACAAAAAAATCAGTCTGACACCGGCATTCGACCCAAAGATATAACCGTACCTTATTTCATAGACGATAAGGAGTTTTATTTCATGGAAAAAACACTATTGCCCGAGGTAACTCGGAGCGAGAAATTGGTTTATGTTAGTCCCGAGCTTGTGGAGCTTGGGGATGTCACCAATCTGACTCACACCATCAGTGTGATTGTAGAATAAGAGGATATGCAAACAATGAAAAAAACAAACCATTCCTTCGCTTTGCCTGGGCTCCTCGCCCTTGGTCTAATTTTAAGCCTGGGTTTTGCCAGCTGTTCCGGGATTGTGGGAAATAAAACTAATCCACAATCTGTGACCTTAGACGTGGAAATTCTAGGCATTTCCGGTGCCTCTGGTTCCCGTGCCATAGTAGATGACCCCTTGGTAACCACAGGTACCGTGGTAGTAAATGTTTATGACAGCACCTCCCATGCTCTTCTGGGTACCACAGGTCCTATGGTAAAAGGATTGACCTCCTACACAGGAACGATCACCCCTTCCGCCTTTGGTACTCTACGGTTCCGGGCTTTTGTGAAAGATAGCATTGGAAATTTCCTTTATTACGGAGAGGCTTCTCAGATTGTCTCTGACCTCACCACCGGTTTGACGGCTCCTATCACCGTGACCGCCACAGTGCCCCAGCTTCCAGTGAATCTGGATACTGACCAAAGCTTGGGCGCTGACATCGGCTCAGCAGGGAGATATGTGATTCTAGCCAAGTCTGCTATCAGTACGGTTCCCACCTCAGCTATCACGGGAGATTTGGGAATAAGCCCCGCTGCTTTGAGTTTTATCACCGGATTTGCCTTGGTTGCCGACGCTACCAATGTGTTCTGTACCGCTGCCCAGGTTACCGGTAAAGTTTTTGGTGCAAACTCAGCGGTTCCCACACCAGCCAATCTTACGAAAGCCGTGGAAAATATGATGACCGCCTACACCGATGCTGCCGGGCGACCCACACCAGATTACATCAATCTAGGTGGTGGTGAAATCGGAGGTATGACCCTCATTCCAGGTCTTTACAAGTGGGGCACAGGAGTCTCTGCCAACGGGGATGTGACCCTCGACGGCGGTCCTAACGATGTCTGGATTTTTCAAATCTCCATGGATACCTTAGTCGCCAATGGAAAGAGCATCATTCTCTCAGGAGGAGCTCTTCCCAAAAACATCTTCTGGCAGACTTTTGGCGTGGTGAACTTCGGTTCCACCGCCCACGTGGAAGGAATTGTTCTTTCTCAGACCTCCATCACCTTGGGTACCGGCGCCTCTGTAAATGGACGTTTACTCGCCCAGACTGCGGTGGATATTGCGGGTAGTACCATAGTCGCACCAGCTCCCTAATAATAAAAAGTATGCACTGGAGAAGCCCCCTTTAGGGGGCTTTTTTGTGTTTCGCATCACTTTGATTAAAGGAGCCATTCAGACCAAAAAAAACCTGTAGGCTTCAGTCCTACAAAAAAATCAGTCTGACACTGGCATTCGAAAAAAAAATATAACCGTACCTTATTTCATAGACGATAAGGAGATTTATTTTATGGAAAAAACACAATTGCCCGAGGAAATTCGGAGCGAGAATTTGGTTTATGTTAGTCCCGAGCTTGTGGAGCTTGGGGATGTCACCAATCTGACTCACACCATCAGTGTGATTGTAGAATAAGAGGAAATGCAACCAATGAAAAAATCAAAAAATTCTTACTTTACGCGTGTAATTCTTGCTGTCGGTCTCGTTTTAGGTCTAGGGTTCGCCAGTTGTTCCGGGATTCTAGGAGTTAAAACGACTCCAGAAACTGCGACCCTAGGGGTTGAGATTCTGGGCGTTTCCGAAGCCGCCGGGTCTCGAGCCCTGGTAGATGACCTTCTGGTCAGTTCCGTTATTGTAAAGGTTTATGACAGTACCACTCATGCTTATCTGGGGACCACCGGCCCCATGGTTAAGGGAGCGACTTCCTACACAGGGACGATTGCCCCCTCGGCCTACGGCACTCTCAGATTCCGGGCATTTGTAAAAGGGAGCACCGGGAACTTCTTATATTACGGAGAAGCCACACAAGCCGTCACGGACCTCACCACCAGTTTGACTGCACCCATCACAGTGACTGCCATGGTTGCCCAACTTCCCGTGAATCTGGATAGTGACCAAAGTTTAGGTGCGAACATCGGCTCCGCAGGGAAATACGTTATCCTGGCTAAAGCTGCCATCAGTACGGTTCCCACCTCTGCAATCACAGGAGATGTGGCTGTGAGCCCTGCGGCATTGAGCCTTATCACCGGCTTCTCTTTGGTCGCCGATGCTTCAAATGTATTCTGTACATCCACACAGGTTACCGGTAGTGTTTACGGTGCAAACTCGGCGGTGCCAACTCCTACCAACCTGACCAAAGCCGTGGAAAATATGATGACGGCCTACACCGATGCCGCAGGGCGCCCAACTCCAAACTACACAGATCTGGGTAGTGGTGAAATCGGAGGAATGACCCTCATCCCCGGTCTCTACAAATGGACTACGGGCATCTCTGCGAACACCAATGTGACCCTGGACGGCGGTCCTGACGATGTCTGGATTTTCCAAATCTCCATGGATACCTTGGTGGCCAATGGAATTAGCATCTCTCTCACAGGGGGAGCACTGCCTTCGAATATCTTTTGGCAGAACTCTGGTGCAGTGACTCTCGGTGCCACCGCCCATATGGAAGGAATTATCCTTTCTCAGACATCCATCACCTTGGGTACCGGAGCATCCTTCAACGGAAGACTATTTGCCCAGACCTCGGTGGGACTTAATTCCAACACAATTGTTGCGCCCTAAGATCTAAAAGCACTTTCTGGAGAAGCCCCTCTTGGGGGCTTCTCTGTATTCACAAACCCCTTCGATACAGTATAAATAGGGGTGTTCACACCAAAAATTCCTCTGAATATCACCCCTAAACACCCCGAAAGTAAAAATGTCGGCAAAAAGGTAATCTTAATCGTGGACGATCAGCCCCAGGACCGGGACCTTTTGGAAGCCATACTCATTCCCCAAGGTTACGAAGTTATTAAGGTTTCCAGTGGAAAACAAGCCCTGGAAATGGTGCGTACACGGAACCTGGATCTGATTTTAATGGACGTGAGAATGCCCGAAATCGATGGCTTCTCCCTCACAGCAAAGATCAGAAAAAAGACACCTCATCAGCAATTACCTATTATTTTAGTCACTGCCCTTATGGAAAGGGAAGATAAAATCAAAGGTATCGAGGTGGGTTGCGACGGGTTTGTTACAAAACCCGTGGACAAGGTAGAACTCCTAGCCCGAGTGGACTCCCTCTTAAAAACAAAATCTTACAGCGATCTCATGACGGTTTACCAAAAAGAATTGGAATCAGAGGTGAGCAGACGGACCGAGGAACTAAGAAATCTGTCTGCCCATCTGCTCCACGCCCGGGAAGAAGAACGGAAGCTAATCGCCCGGGAAATTCATGATGAATTGGGACAGATCCTCGCCGCCCTAAAGATCGACCTTCAATGGATCGAAAAGAAATTCATCCAAAATCCCGACGCCGCCATTAAAAAAATCCATGATGTGGTCTCTCTGGCGGATAAAACCATCGATATGGTTCACCGATTGGCCTCGGAGCTTCGCCCTGGAGTCTTGGACGACTTAGGATTGGGCGCCGCCATCGAGTGGCTGGGAGGGGACTTTTTACAAAAATATAATGTTCCCTGCTGGGTGGATTTCACCGCTACGGAGTCCAGAATGGGGAGTAAAAGCTCCACTGCGGTGTTTCGCATCGTACAAGAAGCCTTAACTAATATTTCCCGCCATGCCCAGGCTTCCAGTGCCTTTGTGGAAGTTTGGGAAGAAGAGGAAACAGTCTTCCTGCGTATCCGGGATGATGGCGTTGGAATTACACCTGAACAATCCGCTTCCATCACAGCCTATGGACTTATTGGCATTCGCGAACGGGTGTTGGGATTAAAGGGAACCATGGTGATTTCAGGAAATCCTGATACGGGAACGACCCTCTTAATCATGATCCCCTTCCCCCCCGATGGGGATCTCCCATGATTCGTATTCTCATCGCCGACGATCACGGAATCGTACGGCAGGGATTAAAACAAATAGTCCAGGAGAATCCCAACCTCTTGGTGACCGGAGAAGCCAAAACCGGTCAGGAAGCCCTGGATCTGGCGGGGTCCCAGGATTTTGACGTGGCGGTTATCGATATTTCCATGCCTGGCCGGGGTGGATTGGAAGTTCTCAAGATCCTGAAGCTTCAAAAACCAGCTTTGAAAATCATTATCCTTAGCATGTATTCGGAAGAGCAGTACGCCATCCGAAGTCTTCGCCTCGGAGCTTCCGCTTACATCACGAAAGCCAACGCCACCGAAGAATTGGTGAAAGCCATAGAAGTGGTGGCCAGCGGAAAAAAGTACATCACCCCCGGGGTCGCTGAGCATTTGGCCACCTACATCGAGGAAGACGAGAACCGCCTACCCCATGAAAAACTCTCGGATCGGGAACTTCAAGTATTGGTGATGATAGGTTCAGGAAAATCGGTGACGGACATTGCCACGGAACTTTCCTTGAGCATGAAAACCGTCAGCACCTACCGTACCAGACTATTGGAAAAGATGGGGATGGAAACCAATGCACAATTGGTCAAATATACAATTCAAAATCACTTGGAACAGTAGTAACCCAGAAACTATTTTCCCAGGGGGCAGATTCCATCCCGTTTCGTGGTGGAAGTTTCAATTTTACTTAAGAGTTTCAGGTACGCTTCCCCAGATTCTGATCCCAAGGGCTCCCCTAACCTGAGTTGGATCAATTGGTGCCAAAGGGGTTTAGCTTCCTTAAAAATTCGTTCCCCTTCAAGAGTTATTTTTGCGTAGGTTACCCTTCTATCCGCCTCGCAGGCCAACCTCTGGAGAAACCCGTCCTTCTCCATGCGATCCACCAAGCGGGTAGTGCCGCTTTGACTGTGGTGAACCTTCCCGGCTACCTCCATAAGTTTCAAGTGCCCCCCGGCCTCCACTAGAAATCTGAGAACATGAAAAGTAAGTCCAGTGAGTCCCAGGGGATTCATGACTTCTTCCAATTCACCCATGAGGCCTAACTGCACATCCATCATTTTGTCCCAAACCTGGGTCCATTCCATTTCCATAAAATAAATATGCCACAAATTACTTGACATTGCAAGTAAATGAAATTATATTTGCATTAACAACAATTGCATACGCAATTAAATACGAACTAAAGGAGCATTTTATGACAAATACCCTCGTGGTTTCCTATCTTCCCAGCGGTGAACGGTCTGTGACAAAAAAATTGCTGGACCGGTTTCTGGAAAATTCCGCAGGTAAAACAAACATCATCCATCGGAACCTGATGAAAACCCTGCCTCCGGTCTATGATGAAACCAGCTTGCTGGCCTATCAGATGAGGGGTTACGGCGGACAGACCCTTACCGGAGATCATGCGGAGGCGATTAAGCCCTTCGATGTACTGATCGAGGAGATCAAAGCTGCGGACCAGGTAGTTTTTGCCTTTCCCATGCACAACTATTCCCTTCCCGGGGTGGTGAAAACCTATTTTGATGCCATTCTCCAACACGGTGAAGTCTTCAAATACGGGAAAAGCGGCGCAGAGGGTTTCCTGACCAAGCTTAAAACGGCCATTCTTTACGCCTCCGGGGGAGTTTATGAGCAAGGGCATGCGAAAAATGTGGTATTCCCGGTCCTGGATATCAATCTGGGAACCCTCGGGGTCGCAGAAAAAACTTTGATCAATGCATCAGCCACACTCTATGGACCCGAGGCCATGCAAGAAGCCTTAGATAAAGCTTTAGTAGAAGTTGACGCCCTTACTGCGTCCTGGTTTGGTGCTAAAGTGACTGCCGCCTAAACCTGGGGGAGTTCTTGAGATAAGAACTCCCTTTCCACAGCTCCTCGCCCTGTTGGCGAAAAAAAGGATTAGAACTTACACTTAAGAAATCCTAAGGAGAGAATTATGCCAATTTACAATCGTTTAGCCTTTAAGCTGATTGCACCTTCTGCATTAATTATACTTTTAGGAATACTGCTCACCGGAGGGATTGGCTCCCTGGTCAGTCGCAATGTCTTTCAATCCGAGGTTCAGGGTCGATACATCCACAACTTCATAAGCGATGCCACCTCTCCCATGGAAGCTAAAATTCTCAGAGCTATCGACATCTCAGTGCAGTTGGCAAAAGATCCTGGGGTTATCCGCTGGATTGAAGGAAGGGAAACCGACCCTATTTTAACGCCCCTCATCTTGGAGAGGCTCTCCAACCTCAAATCCCAAGATGGTTTTCTCAAGTCCTACATTGTCAGTGGAACCTCAAACAAGTACTGGGCCAACGGGGAGCTGTCCTTTACCTTGGATTCCCAGAATCCTGCGGACTCGTGGTTTTGGGAAAACCTGAAAACTGCTGCGGTTTATAACATCAACTTGGACTACAACGCAGTGGATAAAGCCACTCTCCTTTTTGTAAATGCCCTGGTCAGACTCCAAGGTGAGGCAAAGGCTGTTGCGGGTGTCGGTTTAGATATCGGCGACTTGTCTGTGGACTTTCAGAATGCCCGCATTACCCCGGGAACAGAACTTTTTCTCCTGGATATGGACCGGAACATCCTTATTTCATCCCTGGAAAAACA
>CAZUXL010000001.1:76552-92833 GCA_964624355.1 uncultured Spirochaetales bacterium | reverse complement strand
AATAAAGCCCAGATAGCCCTGGGGCAAGTAGGCACCGAACTATCGGCCAACGGACTGGAAACGGCGGCTTCGGTAAATCAAATAAATTCCATAATCGCCAGTTCTGTGGTTCAACTGGACCAACAGGCACAGCAGTTCCAATCCACCGCCAGTGCCGTGGAAGAAACCGCCAGTTCAATCGGATCTTTGGATACCCAAATTCAAAACCAAAGCCAAGCGGTTACCGATATGGGACAACATCTCCAGGGTATTCTGAACAGCATCACCACCCAGGATTCCATCGTGGTGGATGCCACGGATAAAAATCAAAAACTGTCCCATATCGCCCACCTGAATCAGGAAAATATCGCCGGGGTAACAGACCTGATCCGTCAAGTCCAGAAAGACTCGGAACAGCTATTGGAGGCCAATGCGTTCATCCAAGCTATTGCCGGCCAGACAAACCTGCTGGCCATGAATGCCGCCATTGAGGCCGCTCATGCGGGGGATGCGGGAAAGGGGTTCGCCGTGGTGGCGGATGAAATTCGAAAATTGGCGGAAAGTTCCGCCCAGCAATCCAAACTCATTGCCCAGGGCATCACTAAAATAACCCAGGCTATTGCGGATGCCGCCTCCCGGTCCGACGCCGTTCAAGGGGAATATGAAAACACCCTACAAGCAGTATCCACCCTCTCCCAGGCCTTGAACTTTATCGCAGGGAACAACGTCCAATTGAATGCTGCCTCAGAAAAAGTCCGCACGGGTCTGGAACAACTGACTCAGATTACCCAGGGGGTCACCACAGGTAGTCATGAAATGGCCAGTGCAAACCAAATGATCTTAAGCTCGGTTAACCGATTGAGAGAAATCAACAATATCATCCATGAAGCCTTCACGGAAGCGAAAATCGGGGTGGAAGAAATCAACCAAGCGGTGAACAGCATCAGTCAACTGGGAGTTCAAAATAAGGACCAAATCGAGATCATGTACGATAAATTAGGCCAATTCAAAGTGTAGTGGCGGACAGCTTATGACTTCTTCCAAAAACCCGTGAATTTTGTCCAGATTTTTTTTAGTAAACCTGAGGCTGTTTTTTGGGAGGTGTGACCCCCCAAAAGGTTCAAAGTAGCCCGGATAAATAAATGATCCGAAGGAAGGGTCCTTCTCTGTTCCCGGTTCAAGGGAATCTCCCCCTCGATCACCCCGCCGTCCAAAATCCGAATATCTTCGGAACAAAAAATATAGTCCAATTGGGTGAAGTTGGGTTGTCCGCCACCAAAATAATAATGAGTCCGGCGCTTATCCTTAGGGACTCCCAGGGCTTCCAGTACATCCCTGAAGGGAAGTTTCAGGAGGGGTTCGTATTCGAATTGATGTTCTCCCCGAATAAGGATGCCGTTGAAATCTCCCATTATCACACATTTAGAATGGGGAACAAGGGTGCTGAGACCTTCCACCTCCCGGATCCTCTGGGCCAGCCCCTGATCAGCCCCATATTGGGACTTCAGGTGCACCACAAAAACCGAGAGCTCGCCCCCTTCTAGCCCCAAATCCAGGCGAAGCAGATTCCTGGAAAAGGCCCCTCCCATATTTCGGGCACGAATCTTGGGAAAGAGTCCTTTTTTCACCAAAGCCCCCACAAAAATACCCCGGCGGGAATTTTCTTCGTGGAGAATACACTGGTATCGCTCCCCCAGATAAAGGCGGTTGAAAGCTGCAAGGGTCTCCATTCCCCCCACCTCGCAAAGACCAATCAGATCAAAGTCCTCGGTAGAAATAATTCGGGCAATTTCGGCGATCTTGTCCCGGTCTTTATTGGGATTGTAAATGGAGGAATTCATAGCCATATAATCTTTTACTTCCAGGGCATGGAAATCCTGGGGTTCTACATTTTTATCCAAGAGAAGATAAAAATTTTCAGCGTTGAAGAAGGCTAGATGGAGTGAGCTTGTCATGGGGAACTGACTGTATCCAATGTACTGGAAATTTACCTCCATAAAAAGAGGGATTGGGGAGAATTAGTTTTTAAGTTTTTCCCATCCTAAAATGCATTTATAATGCGGCACAGAATACTCCTAATGCCATCGAAAAAGAGAAGGACTAAGAATTTATCAACTCATGTATTTTATTGCGTTATCTTTTTTAACAGATTAAAATAATCCTATGAAAACACCCAGTGCCCTATTTCTCATAACCCTTTTATTGTTAACCTCTTCGCTTCAGGGTGAATCCCCTCGTGGGATTGATGAAATTACAGCCACTCCTTTGTTCACGGAAAACGGCTTTTTTCTAGGTTGGAGTCCTTATGGAAAGGTGGCATATTTTACGATTGATAACATAGGCGGTGCAGCAGGGTTTGTACCTTATGTGAATCTCGTCGTCCAGGACACCGTGACAGATGAGATCCTTTACAACGAAAGAATTGATGAAAGTGTTCCCTATTTAATGAAGGAAAACTCTTTCAAAGAACAAGCCCAGGACTTTATCCTGGAAAATATCCCCCTTTTGGAATCCTTATTTCAAACTCACAATATCAATCCGTTCCGGACAACGACACCAAAAACTGTCCCCTTCGAACACGGGGGATATACCTATGACCTTCATGTTCTCACTAAAATCGTCAGTAGGGAAACCCAGGATTTCGAATCCCCAGTGTACTCTGTGGATGCCCTGGAATCTATTAAAATAGAGATATCGAAAGGCCCAAAGAGAAAAATAATTTTCAACGGCACCACAGAGGCCGGGGCTATCATTTACTCTATTGAACCCTTGGGAGTGGTCGTCAGCCCTTTTGAATCCCGGGCAGTGACCTTTTTTGTGGAATCCATTCCCGACGGTGACGGAGGGCGCAAGTCCAGAATCCAGGCCATCGGTGCTCACCTATCCCGGGGATTCTAAGATTCGCCCCCTTTGGAATTGAAAAGTAACTTCTTTCCACCTCCAATAAACTTGGAAGGATAGAAATCACTTTTTTCCAAAAATCTTCTAATATTTTTTAAAGGAAGGTCACCCGGTTCTTTCCCGCTTTTTTGCTCAGCTGCATGAGTTTATCCGCCCTGACCACGAGGCTGGACAAATCATCACCGGGATTTATCAAGGTCGCCCCCACGGAAACCGTGGTTCCCACCATGGAAGGCCCCACCTGAATGGAGGTGTGATTCACCAAGGTCACAAACTTCTGCCCGGCAGCTTTGCAGTAGTCCGCATCCTTCACTGCTAAAACGGCGAAGAATTCTTCTCCCCCCCATCGGGATACCATATCGCTGGGCCGAAGATTCACCGCCAGGGTTTGACCAATGGCTCTCAAGAGGCGGTCACCTTCCGGGAGACCATACTTGGTATTTATTTGTGTCAAGTTGTCCACATCCACAAAAAGGACACCGAAAACCATCCGGGCGGTGATAAATTCCTGGATTTTACCCGAAAGAAATTGAGACATGAAATTCCTATTGGGAAGTTTGGTCAGGGGATCCAGCACCGATTTTTGTTCCCATTCTTCCATCTTTTTTTCAATCTCTATCTTACTGGAACTCTCTCTGAAAATAGCGGTGCAAAAATTTTGGCTAGCACCCCCGGCGGGTAAGATCTTCAGGTGAATGGGCATACGATGGCCGTCCTTATGCCGGATAAAGACCAAGTCGCTTTCAAAATATTTGTGCCCGTCGAGCTTTAGAATTTTCCCCTGATGGTCCAAAAATGCCAAAAGGGGATTGGGAAAAGTCCGAGAAACCATTTCCTGGGAGGGATATCCGGAAATCCGCTCTGCGGAATGATTCCAAAAACTTATCCCCTCATCCGGGGTAAAAAAAACCACACCATCAAATAATTTATTTAAAATCTCCCAGGGTATAACTTGTTCATTTTTCATAGTATTTTGATCGAAATATAATACAGTTTCAGCGTATTTCAAGTCAAATGAACGAAAGACACCCCCTTGTGTTCAAAAAACTCCCTACGTATAATTCCCCCCATGATGTATTACGATCCCAGAACGGGACTTCCCGTGGCTGATGCAGAAATTGAACCCCTGGAAGTCTCATGGTTTCCCACCCAAAAAGAGGTGGAAGATGCCTTTTCCACCCTCATCCTCTCCGCCAGCGGTTGGAGGAAGGTTTTCGCCGCCTCCGGATTGGAGGAAGATGATTCTCCCCAGTTAACCATCCCCGACCGGATCATCAGCGCTTCCATGGCCTACGTCTATGGGCGCTACCTTCAAGAAAAAACAGGAAAAACGGACCCGCTCATAGTGATGGGATTGGATAGCCGCCCTACAGCTCCCCAGATGGCCGATGTCATGGGAAGGATCTTCCTGTCCATGGGAATCCAGGTACAGTATTTATTCATCTGTGCGGCTCCTGAGATCATGGCTTACAGTAAGGTTCAGGGAACCATCGACGGGTTTGCCTACATCTCCGCAAGCCACAATCCCGTGGGGCACAATGGGGTTAAATTCGGGCTGAATACCGGGGGGGTACTCTCCGCCGCTCAAGTGAATCCCCTCATAGACGCCCTTCGCAGCCTTATAATTTCGGGGGAATGGACCACCGAATTTACCCCGCTCCTGAGCAAGTCTGTGGCAAAAAAATGGGGAAAAGAGCTGGAAAATATGCCCTCCCATAAAAAAGATGCGGAAAAGGCCTACTGGGATTTTACCCTCTCGGTGGTAACCGGTTTGGATTCCCCCAAAGAGGCCCGGAAAATTTGGCATCTCTGGTCAGAATTATTCAAAAAAACTCCCCTGGGCACCCTATCCGAATTCAACGGAAGCGCCCGGTGTCTATCCATAGACTCGGCGATTTTAGCTCAGGCAGGGGTGGGAAATATCCGTTTGAATGATAAACCCCGGCAATTTGTCCACCGCATCGTTCCCGAAGGAAAATCCCTGGAACTTTGCCGCCAGGAATTGGAAAACACCTGGAAAAAAGATCCCTCCTTTCTTTTCGGTTACGTGCCCGATTGCGACGGGGACAGGGGAAATCTGGTTTACATGGATGAAAAAGCCGGAGTCGCCAGAATCCTGGAAGCTCAGGAAGTCTTTGCATTGGCAGTCCTGAGCGAGTTGGCCTATTCCCAGTACCTGGGTACCCGGGGTTTCTTGAAGTCTAAGAAAACTGCGGTGGTGGTGAACGATGCCACAAGCCGCCGGATTGAAGTCATTGCTCAGGCTTTGGGCGCGGAAGTCTACCGGTGCGAAGTGGGCGAAGCCAATGTGGTGGGATGCGCCGAGGAACTTCGGACCCGGGGTTGGGAAGTTCGAGTCCTGGGAGAAGGCTCCAATGGGGGGAATATTCTTCATCCCGCCGCTGTCCGGGACCCCTTAAACACCTTATTCTCCTTTATTAAACTTATGAATCTGAGGTCTGACCCCCATGGACCCGGTCTTTTTGAAATCTGGTGTAAAGCCTTAGGCACTCCCTATAACCCTAATTTCTCCTTAAAAGACGTGATGGACACTCTCCCTCCCTACATCACCACCTCCGCCTACGAACCGGAAGCCCTTTTAAAAATCCAATCTCCAGACCACGCCCAACTGAAAAAAAACTATGAGCAGCTCTTTCTTCTGGACTGGGAAAACCGCCGGGAAAATCTTAAAAATCTATGGAATGTGGTTTCTTATCGCCAGATAAATTACGAAGGAACCCAGGCTAAAGAAGGTTGGGGATCGACCTTCCGTAGCGGAAAACAAAGGGGTGGATTTAAAATTGAGTTCCTGGATGACCAAGGGGTCGTGGTGGCATTTAATTGGATGAGAGGTTCTGGTACAGAGCCGGTTTTTCGAATTCTCACCGACGCTGCGGGGTCACACCTCAAAAAAGAAGCCTGGTTTAGGGAATGGCATACGGACTTGGTCCTCCGGGCGGATGCTCTATGATTTCCCCAAATGCTGGGAGAGGACGGCCTTAAAATCTTGCAACCGCACGGGTTTTGAGAGATACCCATCGAATCCACCCCCCAAAAGGGTGGATTTATCCCCGGGAAAGGCATGACCGGATAAAGCGATCAATTTGAGGTCTGTCCCCCCGGGAATCTCCTCCCGGATGCGCCGTGCAGTTTCCAATCCATCGATTACCGGCATTTGCCAATCCAGAAAAACCAAATCCACCGGGGTTTTATGGAGAAGATCCAAAGCCTCCAATCCCCCGGAGGCCAGAAGAACCTCCATTCCCAACCTTTCCAAAAGTCTTTTTTGTACGTCTTGGTTGATGATATTATCCTCCACCAGAAGGATTTTGTTCCCCTTAATTTTTTTACTATCCCAAGGGGAATTGGCCAACTTTGCCACTTCCCCGTCTTTTTTTATCCCTAACTTCGTAGGAATTTCCGCTGGAAAACTAAAGGTAAACTGGGAACCTTTTCCCACCTGGCTTTCCACTTGAATGGATCCGTTTAAGAGGGTGGCCAGGCTCTTGCAGATGGCTAATCCCAACCCCACCCCCCCGAACATTCGGGTCTTTCCCATTTCCACTTGGGTAAACATTTCAAAAATTGTTTCCCGTTCCCGCTCTGGTATTCCCAAACCCGTGTCTTTCACGTGGAAATTTACTATGACTCCGGTTTTTACCTTAATGTGGTCGCAGGTCAATTCCACACTTCCACTCAGGGTGTATTTCAAGGCGTTTTCCAAAAGATTAAGGAGGACTTGGCGGACTCTTTTAGGGTCAGAAATAATTTCCGAGGGAAGGTCCTGGGACAGGGCAAGTCTAAGTTCCAATCCCTTAGCCACCGCTTGAGGTTGTAAGAAATGAATCACTTCTTCTGTTAAGGACGGCAAAGAAAACAATTGGGTGTGGAGGTGCAGGCGCCCTGCCTCCAGGCGGGAAAAATCCAAAATATCATCAATTACCCCCCGGAGATTTTCCGTGGACAGTAAAATTGTTTCCAGGGGTTTCACCTGGGAGTCGAGCACTTCACCGGATCTCAGCCATTCTGTAAGGCCCATGATGCCATTCAAAGGTGTTCGAAGTTCGTGACTCATGGTCGCCAGGAAGTCGGACTTAGCTCGGCTGGCTTGTTCAGCCGCCCGATGGGCTTCCTGAAGTTGTAATTCCATCTGTTTACGGTCCGTAATATCCAGAAGAACCACATTTAATGTGATGATCCCCAATTTATCCTTCACGGCGGATATACCCACCCGGATCCACTTGATCAGCTTTTCCACACGGGTAAAAGAAACTTCTTGGGTCCAGGATATTTCCTGGGCTGTGGAATTAATCAGGTGGTTAAGTCTTTCATGGCTTTCTTCGGAATCCAGCCACTTGGAAAATAGCTCTGGGTGTTTTAAAACGATTTCTTCATCCACACCCATCAGCTCTCTTACACCGGGACTTATAAAAGTAACGGAAAAACATCCTCCGGGCGTCTTTTGTAGTTGGAGCAGAACACCGGGTAGGTTTTGGGAAATGTGGGCAATTTTTTGGTCCGATTCCAGGGCTTTGGCCTCGTTGACCAGGGAGTCCTCAATCGCCCGGGAGATAAAGCGGGCTGTTACCGCAGAAACGGCTCCGGACATGAGGAGAAACAGGATTTTGGCCACTTCATTGGCGGTAAAATACGCCGGGGGAATTTCAGTCCGGCCTAAATAGAAGGCACAAAATCCATAGGCAGCTGCCCCCAGGGTGGAGAGGAATAGGGACAGTTTTGGATTTCTTCTCAGTACGGAAAAACTGATGATCAAAAAATAGAGTCCATAGGTGGCGTTGTCTGTAATATTATTGCCGGGAAAAATGAGCTGGGGGGAAAAGGTCTGGGAAATCAGACCCAAGGTCACCAAAAATAAATCACAAATCCCGGTGACCCAGGGTAAAAACCCCGGAAGCTTATTTTTAATTAATAAACCCGATACAAAAAGACTATATAACCAGCCTAGGGCCAAGGATCCCAGATGAATGAGAAATAAACCCGAAACTGAATACTCAGGATTTAAAACCCAACGGATCGTCCAAAGAAACGTCAGGAAACTTAGGGTGATGATCCGGGAGATGTTCACATATTTTTCAGAACGGGATAGGTGATTGTATTTAAGATTGTGATCCACGGGCGGTCCACGGTGGGAGAAATAAAAATCTACATTTCATAATTGGGAACAATTTACCCTTGAAAACAACCTCAGGTCAACAGAAAAGGCCTGGGACTATATTTCTATAGAACCAGGCCTTATTTCAAAAAACAGGGGTCAGAAAATTATTTCAGGTAAGTCAGACCAGCGGTGTCCACCACTTTTCCAGGAGCAGGTGTCAAAGCTGTGGTGAGAACGTAGACCCTCAGATTTCCTTTACCCCCGGCATTGGCGTAAAGACTGCCGGTGGTCACGGTTTTCACATCCCCGGTGACCGCATCTTTATAGGTTCCGTTGGGGATATTGTTGAATGTGGCATCTCCGGATACCGCTACCAGGGCAAAACTGTCCACTGTGGCGTTGGTGAAACGGCGCTTGAAAGCCATGGCTCCGCCGGAAATATCAGAAGTGGAGTACTGACCTTTTCTCAAGGCGGGCACGGCACGGCGGATCAAGTTCAATTGGCGGATGTGCTGGGCCACAGGGTGAGCCAGGGTCGTTGCCACAGCACCGGTGGCGCCGGTGTACTTACCGAATCCAGTGGTGGTCAAACTTCCCGTGATATTATCCCCGAAGTAAGCCCGTCCGGTGGCCGACAGGGGAGCATTGGGTCCCACATCGATCATTTTCCCCTTCTGGAACTCAATTTCAGAACCGTAGAACAGGGTAGGAATCCCCCGGAAAGTGAAGATCACACTCAGGTTTTCAGCCCAGGTGTCCTGAGGAAGGCTGAAACGCTGGTTTTCAGGAGCCCCATCGGGAGCATAGTCATGACTATCGATATAGGTCACGTTCCAGGTGGCATCATTATAAGTATGGTCTGTACCCACAGCCAAACCGAAGGCATCCCGGGCGTTGGCAAAGGCCCAGTGCATGGGGAAGTCGATCACGTCGAAGCCGGAGCGTTTGCTGTAGTCCACGGGACGATAGAGATTCCCGTTGAGCTTGGCGTTAGCAGAGTTGAACTCGCTGGTGTTGGAGGAATAATCCTGCCAGTTTTGGAACACTGAAGCTTCGTTCTGAGTACGGGTACCCCAAGGATAGCTCTTACTTTCCTTCCAGGTAAAGAAGGGAGAGGAAATGGCGGGAATACCGCTGTTCCAAACATCCCGGTACCGGGTACAGACTTCACCGAAGATGTAGAAGTCATCACCGCCCCTAGCCTTGAACTGGGGAATGAACTCTTTGTTGAAGGTTAGCCGGGAAACGTGTTTGACCGTATCCACGCGGAAGCTGTCTACACCCATATCGATGTACTGGTTGTAGGCATCCCGGAGGTAGGCACTAACCGTGGGATTTTCCGTGTTGAGGTCCACGCAGTCCCCGGCGATCTGTCCCGTCTGGACGGTATAGCTTTCCCAGCTGAGGGATTTTTCATGATGATAAATGAAGTTCGGGTCACCGGCTTCATTCTTCATGGCATCGATCCGGGCGCCGAACTGAGCTCCGGGGAGAAGAGTATCGTAGTTCGCAGGAAGTACACCGGCGGGAGCGATCTTTTTCATCTTCGCAGGGGTGTCCCCATTCAGTCCGGAAATATTTGCCCAGTCTTTCTTAAACAGGGGGAAGAGGTTTTCCTCACCGAAGTTAGACGTATGGTTGAGCACAATATCCTGGACGATCTTCATTCCCTTGGCATGGACAGCGTTGATCAGGGTCTGGTAACTGGTGGTGCTGGAAAGGTACCGGGGATCCACTTGTTTAAAGTTAATCGCATGGTAACCGTGGTAATCGTACCCGGAAGCATTCTCCACCACAGGGGTGATCCAGACTGCGGAGAATCCCAGGGCTTTGATGTAATCCAATTTGTCGATGAGACCTTTAAAATCCCCCCTCCAAGCGGGATCGGTATCGGGATTTTTAGCCTGTGCATCGTCCCAACCGTGTTTATTGTTGGTGGTATCCCCGTCGTAGAACCGAGGGGTGATGACGAAGTAGATAGACTCATCCCGGAAGTCGTTGGTCACATCGCTGCCGATGGTGTAGTGGTAGGATTCCAGTTTTTCATTCCCCACCGCATCCCTTAAGAGCCAGTTGAAGGTGGTGGAAGCGGAAACCACAAAGTCCGTACTGGAACCACTGGTGGTGGCAGTAGAGAACTTAGTCGTGGTATTCACAGTCGGAATGGATCCGTTGGTGGTGTAATAAGCGGTAATACCAGCCTTGTTGTCAGTGAATGTAAATCTCACTGTTTTTGCCGAGGGATACACGCCCTCTGCTACACTGGTACTTATGGCGGGGGCTGTGAGGTCCAAGTTTGCATCCACAGTGTAATTGAAGGTGGAAACAGTTCCCCAGGTTCCCCTGGTATTTTTGGAAATAGCCTTGATCGCGGAGGTAGTAGTAACACTGATGGGGGCCGAGTATACGGTAGACGCCGCCGTAGGCGTGGTGCCATTCTTGGTGTAATAAATAATATCCGTATCCTGAGTCGAGGACAGGATGACAGATACGGGGGTATTGCTGCGGGCTGTATCTGGTGAAGCGGTCACCACGGGGGGGGTATTATCTGGGTCTGAGTCGAACCAGAGGCCGTTTTTGTACCACCAGATTCCTGTGGTGCGGGAAAGATCGGGGGTCTGGGCTGCCAAACCAGCCACGGTCCCGTCAGGGGCACTGAAGATAATATTAGAAGCGGTAACACCCGCAAGGGTCAGAGATCTCCAACCATATCCATCGGGAGCCGACAAGTTAACCCCAGGCCAAACGGTCGCGGCCACAGCGGTCGCTGGTTGGTATGCCCAATAATAAGCCTTGCTATATCCTTTCACATTAACCTTGATCTGGTTATCGCTGGGTTGTTTGGTAAAGGTGTAGGTTTGGGTAAGGCTTCCATTATCAGATTTGAGGACCAAGGCTATGGACTCTTCCGAAGCCATGGCCGCACCGAAGGTGATAATCTGATTATTGTTGTAACCGATCTGATCACCGGAACCTAAGGTGTAGTATCCATTGGATGGATTTGCGGCCTTGAGGGTGACGGAGACCGAGCCGGTGAAGTATCCCCCCGCCGGAGTTGCGGAAATGGAGGAGGCGGAGTCCGGATTGGTATTGGACCAGGCCGTTCCATTCCAGTACTTACTGGTGGTCACAGCGCCGGTGACAGAAAGTTCTGCACCCTGGTTGAATTTGAACTTCAGACCGTTGTTCAGAGGATAATATTTTTCTGGAATGGTATAATACCACCAATCCGTGGTAGAATTTTTTGCCATGGCAGGTCCAGGCCAAGCCTTCCCTTCCAAGGTCATAAAAGCTCTATTCACACCCGTGGGATTGGTAGTATTGGTACCTGTCCCTTCCCACATCCAGATGGTGGGAGCTGTTCCTGTCCAAGGAGCTTTGAAGTAGATATTGTAAACCACCCCGCTGGAAGGTTTGGTAAAGGAATGGGGACCGATGACGGTTTTTCCGTTTACGTTTTCAGCTTTAACCATTATGTTCACGGAAGAACCAGCGGCCATAGTCGTTCCATCTACAGTGAAGGCATTTCCTGTAACGGTGTAGGAAGTATCGTTCACAGAATAAGACTTGCCGATTAAGGGATAACCGTTGTCGTTAATGGTGACGGAAAAGGTTTTCAGCCCGGTGATCACATTATCTATGGGAGTGAGTGTAACAGAGGGAAGGCCAGCGCTGCCGGCTTCTGGATTTGCAGATGTCCAGGAGGGAACCCCTGAAACCATCCGACACCAACCAGTGGAGCTCCGGGATTGATCTGCAGCACCGGAAAGCTTATTCCCAGCACCATCCTTGAAAATAACTCCTACAGCCTGGCCTTGGGGTACATTTTTACCCCGAAGATCCGCCATATACCAACTGTTCCCCAGGGAAACCATGGGCTCGGTATTGGCCCACGCTCCAAAGGGAGTTACGGAAACCCCACCGGAGGTATACCAGACATAAGCCTGGGGAACCACACCGTTAGGGGTTTTGAAAAACAACCGGTACTCAGCCACAGAAGGCTCTGTGATGGCCCGGCTAGATTCGGTGACCGTCACGGCAGGATTTTCATCCACGACCGCTGCACCGACGAGAGAATAACTTTTTTCCATAGGACTAGAACAAGATATCAATGCTAGGGCTAAGCAGGCCCCGAAAAATACCCCGTGGGTAATCGCTTTCCGCATATAAACTTTTCTCCTTAAGGAATTGATTTGTCTTCATTGTACCCCTAGGAAAAGTCAGCTGTAAACTAAAATTAGGCGGCATTTCTGTCCCATTCCCATGGTTTTAACCTAGGATTAAAAAATTATATCCAAAGTTATAGACCTGAAAATCGGAAGTTATAGGGGATTATTTTTCGGACTGGGACGTTTATAAAATTTGACCGTAAACCAGGCAAAGAACTCCTTGGACAACAACCGGGTAACCATGGGTAGAAAATGCCAATCCAGCCCTAAAATTGAAGTCCATCGCCCCTTAATCGAGTCCTTTAGGGCTTTATGGACGACCAATTGAGCACTTTTACCCCCGTGAACTTCCTTTCGAACCCCTTGGCTGGCGATTAAGGAGAATTCTGTAGAGACAGGTCCCGGACACACACTGGTGACTTTTATGCCCTTATGGGCCACTTCAGCCGCCACGGCGAGGGTAAAATGGTGCACGTAGGCCTTCGTAGCTCCGTAAACTGCAAAATTACCCAAGGGTTGGAACCCGGCTAGTGAGGCCACATTGATAAGACGGCTCCCAGGCCCCATATAACCCAGGGCTACGTAACTCAGTTCCGTTAGGCTCCGAACATTTAAGTCCACTTCCTGGAGCTGCCAAGGGAGACTGGTGGAGGTAAAGGCTCCGTAAGTGCCAAATCCGGCATTGTTCACAAAAACCTCAATCCTGGCATCCGCCCGGGTTAAAAGTGCTGCGAGAACCGAAGGCCCTTCAGGTTTGGATAAATCGGCCTCAATGACGATGCCCCGGCTGTGCTTCAGCTCCTGGGCCAGGAGATCCATACGATCTTTCCGGCGGGCCACAAGCCAAATTTCCTCAGCACACCCTTCCCTATCCAATTGCCTTGCAAATTCCGTACCCATGCCGGAAGAGGCCCCCGTCACCACAGCGATCCGTTTCATACTCATGGAATTACTATAGCATAACTCCGCCAGCCCTTGTTCCAATCATGAGTCAATGATAACCTCCGGTTCATGGGAAATGAATGGATTTATCAGGCTGCTAAGGGATTTGATGCTCATCTGGAAAGGGAACTAACCCTCCTGGGTCCCTGGAAAAAACTAACCACCGGTCTCTATAGCGGACCGGTAGCCCCTGAAGACCATTACCCCATTTGGGTTCAGAACATTTGGACAGCCCCGGAAATCCTGGAGTTTACCTCCGTAAAGGAAGCGGCCCAAATACTCCGGGAACGCCAAGGACTGTGGTATCCTTACTTGACGATACATCATCGCCGGGGAGCCTTGATCCAAGAACTTCTCCCCAGGTTCAGAAATAAACCCAAACCCTTTCCCTACCGGATTCCCACATCGAATATAGGGGCTTGGACCCTGCTCGATGAAAACACCTTACTCGCCAGTCCCAAAACAACCAGTCCCTTTCCCGGAGGGGAGGCTCTTTTCGAAGAGAACAAAACCGATCCCCCTTCCTCAGCTTACCTTAAACTCTGGGAAGCCTTGAGTTTGGGGGGATATTGGAAGGAACGAGAACTTCGGGATAATAGGGAAATCACCAACGGGGGTCACACCTCTCATCTTACCAACGGGGGTCACACCTCCATTTCATCCCTCCCAGGCCCCCAAGACCGCTGTTTGGATGCCGGGGCTTGTCCCGGAGGCTGGACTTGGGTTCTAGCAAACCTGGGCGCCTACATTTTAGCGGTGGACCGTAGCCCTTTGGAAAAAGGAGTGGATTTGAGACCTGAGGTGGAATTCCGTTCCGGCGACGGCTTCAAAATCACCCCCGACCGGGTAAAACGAGAAGGCTGGGAACCCTTTACCTGGATATTATCCGATATGGCAGCCTACCCTGGGAAAGTCTGGGACTGGGTGGAATTGTGGAGAAACTCTGATCCCCATTTGAAATTTATCATCACTTTAAAAATGCAAGGGGAGGCGGATTGGGAAACCATGGAAAAGTTCCAAGCCCTTCCGGGGTCACACCTGGTACACCTTTATAATAATAAACACGAAGTAACCTGGATAAAGACCTAATCCCCACTGGTCGAAATGTTAACTGTGTCCAAATGATCCATTTGACAGGAAATTTCATTTATAATGGGTCAAGGTTAGCCAGTGTTTTTGCCCCTTTTTAAATTGTATTAAATCCATTTGACTCCTGGGATTCTCCTTTGTACTTTCACAAGCAAGAGGAAAAAAAATGAAAGATATTCGCTCCATGGAAAAATACTTACCTGTCATAGCCCTGCGCGGTGCCATTCTTTTTCCTTTGGTTCAAGGGGGATTCCGACTGCCCCGTTTAGCCGGGGAAGCCCTTCTTAAGGAATGGGAATCGAAGGGGTTTTATGCGATTGCCGTACATTCCAAAGGCACCCATCCAGAAAATAATGAAACTGACCATGCCAAGGTCGGAACCTTAGTTAAAATTGATCATCACAACCTCCAGTCCCAGGGATTGGATCTTCAGTTAGAGGGCTTAGCCAAAGTTCAAATTTTAGAATTTTCAAAAAATATACCTCTTATGGCGTCTTTTGAATTTTTAGAAGATAAAGATGACCTGGATGAACAGACCCGGTTGGTCCTCCAAAACAGCATTCAAAAAGCTTCCGATGAGATTTTAGAAATGATCGATGGTTCAGGCCAGATCAGGGAAGTAATAAAAGGCTTCTCCCACGTGGACCACCTGATTAATTTTTGTCTTCAGCACATGCCCATCGATGTGAAGGACAAGCAAGAATTCCTTGAGCTCACCAGCCAAAAAGCCCGGGGATTAAAAGTCCTGGAGCTCCTCTCCCGACAAAGGGAAAGTATCAAACTCCAAAGAGAAATGGCGGAAAAAATTTCCGAGGGATCGGGAAAAACCCATAGAGAAAATATTATCCGTGAACAAATGCGGGTCCTGAAGGACGAACTGGGGGAGGGAAAATCCAAAAAGGGTGGGAAGGACTACCGGCAACTGATCGAAGACGCCGGAATGCCCGATGAGGTAAAAAAAATATCCCTGGAGGAAGTGGAAAAACTGGAAGCCCAAGGGCCAGGAAATCCGGAAACCTCGGTGATCCGAAATTATCTGGATCTCCTCACCGCCCTCCCTTGGAAAGATCCTGCATCATCCGAAATGGACTTGGTAAAAGCCCGGGAAATACTGAACCAGGACCACTTTGGTCTGGAAAAAATTAAGGATCTCATCATCCAGCACCTGGCAGTGATGAAATTAAAGAAAGATAAAAAGGGTTTCAATCTTCTCCTGGTAGGACCTCCCGGCGTGGGAAAAACAAGTCTGGGGAAATCCATAGCCCGGGCTATGAATCGCCCCTTTATCCGAGCCAGTTTGGGTGGGGTACGGGATGATGCGGAAATCAGAGGTCACCGGCGGACCTATATTGGCGCCCTGCCCGGACGAATTATACAGAGTATGAAACGATCGGGCAGCCGCAATCCCGTGTTTCTTTTGGATGAGATCGACAAGTTGTCCCGGAACTGGGGTGGTGATCCTTCCAGCGCTCTCTTGGAAGTCCTGGACCCGGAGCAGAACAACACCTTCCAGGATCATTACCTGGAAGTTCCTTACGATCTGAGTCAGGTGTTCTTCATCGCCACGGCGAATTCTTTGGAAAATGTTCCTGCCCCCCTATTAGATCGCATGGAAGTCATTCACCTTTCCGGATACACTCAAAAAGAGAAATTCCACATTGCCCTGGACCACCTCATCCCTAAACAATTGGAAGAACATGGAATGACCAAGGACCAATTGGACATCTCCCAAGATGTTTTAGAAAAACTCATAGGGGAATTTACCCGGGAATCGGGGGTTAGGGAACTTCAAAGAAAAGTAGCTGCCCTGTGCCGGATTTACTCTGAAAAAGTGGTGAACGCAAAGATGGAAGACCTGCCCATAAAAGTAGCTGCGGACAACTTGGAAGACCTTTTAGGCCGCAGGGCCATGACCCATGAGGAAGCGGGGAAAGACAATCCTCCCGGTGTGGTAACCGGACTGGCGTGGACTCCCATGGGAGGAGACATTCTGTTCATCGAATCCACTTCCATGCCCGGATCGGGTAAGCTCACCCTCACGGGGCAGCTGGGGGATGTGATGAAGGAAAGTGCCCAGATCGCCCT
>CAZUXL010000001.1:27440-76452 GCA_964624355.1 uncultured Spirochaetales bacterium | reverse complement strand
AAGAATGAAAAGGACCTGAAAGATGTGCCCGAGGAAGTGAAATCCCAGCTCACCTTCCACTTTGTGGACCGGGTGAGCGAGGTCCTGGAAAAGGTTTTTGGAGTGAAGGGATGGGATACGGTGGCTACCACCGGAACCTCAGAAGTGTCAGGAATTCCCGCTCCCGGGGAGTAACATTGGTACCCCGTAGATGAATTAATTCCACCCTAACAGGATTAGGGAGTATTGCCCCCAGCTTTTCTCTCCATTCCTCAGCGGACTGAAACATTTGGGGTACCGGACCTTCCACCAGGACATCCCATATCCGGCAAGCTGATTCCTGAACCAACGTAACCCCCACGGGATATTTCGTCTCAGGGGGCTTCCTGGCCAGGGGAAACCTGTAGTAGAGAAAGTTCTTCCAGATGTCTGGCCCCGCATCCAGTGAAAACCCGGCGGTCTGTTCATCCCGAAGTTCCAATTCCAATGTATCCGCAGCCTTCATGATCTTTGTACGGGCTAAGGCATAACCGGAAAAAGAATATCCCAGAGATTCCCGGTACTCTAGGAACCAAGACTCTGGCTCCTCTTTCCAGCCTGGAACCTCTACCGATTCCCAAGTCAAATTCTGCAAAGCTCCCCGGGTGTAGCCTAACTTCCGTTGGAACTCAGCTATCTTTTTTTCTAAAAAGGTTTGATGGATTTTCAACTGCCTCTTGGTCTCTTGGGAATCCTCGGTCACAGTGAGTTTTTTCAGGGCTTTAAGGGGAAGATCCAAATCGGCCATGGCTTTGATGAAATTGAGCAGATAAAGCTGTTTTGGGGAAAATTTCCTGTAGCCGGTCCAGGGATCAATTTTTTCAGGGTACACGAGTCCCAAGGATTCATAGTATCTCAGGGCACTGGCATTCAGTCCCAGGAGTTTTGCAATTTCACCCACCGTCAGATTTTCACCACTCATAAAAATAGAATAATGCATTGACCTTCAAGCTGCTTGAAGGTGGAGACTGGATTGCAGAGGTAATTATGAAGATCAACTTTTTCCTGATACTGGCTCTTGTGTGGACCTCTTGTTCGTCCACACGGTTTCCCATTCCCCATCTAACCATGGCGGATGAACCCATGACCCCAAACCAGACACGGGGATCCTGGGCTGAAGCTTGGAAGTATTCCCTTGAATCTCCCTCCTTTGGCACCTTGGCATGCGGGGAAGACAAGATAGCCCTCTTAAATGAGGAAGGCACCCTCCATGTTCTGGATTATGCGGGTCATCGCCTTTGGACGGTTAATTTGGGTAAATCACCCTGTGCGGACCCTCTTTGGTCTGGGGAAACACTTTTAGTGGCCACTGAATCAATCCTTTCGGCCTACGAAGGCTCCACAGGGAAAAAGCTGTGGGAAGCCGCCCCAGGAAAAATGTCCACAATTCTCTGGGCGGGGGATGGAAAGGTAATTCTGCCCACCTTGGAGGGGCAGCTCGTAGCCTTGAACTTATTGAACGGTACAGTCCTTTGGAGTGTAGATGCCGGCCCCTCCCCTCAGCCTGAACCCTGGACCTTTCGCAATGGGGGTGTAGCAATCTACCAGAACTTGGTTTATCTCATGGATGGATCCAGCACGGTCAGAGCTTGGGACGTGGATACGGGAGAGCTGAAGTGGACCAGCGGGCCCTGGAAGACCACGGGATCCAGGACTCCAGGACTTTGGACCCTGAAGATGACTGAAAACGGTCTTGTGGGCTTTCTTAACCGCCGGGAAGGGGTCCGACTGAACTCCCTGAACGGTGGACTTTTAGATAGATTTACCCTTCCTAGGCCTCTAGGAACGGATTTCACTTTCGAAAATTCCATACTTTACCTGCCACTCAGAGCTCCAGGTAAACACGTTCTAGCATGGGATCTCAATGGGAATAAATTATTGTGGAATGAAACCATGCCCCTTTCCGGTGGCTCCTGGATGAATGTTATTGCCCTTGATGGGGATTGGCTCTGGGTGGGTGGATCGGATTCCAAGTCCCTCTATCTTCTTAATAAAAAAACAGGTGATCTGGTGAATAAACTCATATTAAAAAGCCGCTTCTGGAGTCCACCCCAGAGAAAAGATAACTTGCTAATCACCTTGACAGAAGATGGAATAGTAAGGGGTTTTCATTTAACCAATCAATAAAACTCTAGGTGTTTTCAAGAAACTGAATATTTACCACAAGCTACTTCCCGCTGGAGGTTCGGCAGTGAAGGGATAGGAGGCATCCATCTGCTCGGAAAGATGATGGATGCCTCCATTCATAAGAACGGCTGGGTTTCTTTTATTATTCTAAGGATGGGTAAAGGTCATTGTTCGTCCGTTAAAAGTAATAGTTCCCGTTCCCGCGATACCGATTGCTATATTGTCTTTATTATTTGAGAATCCGGCAATTCCGGCTGCGGCTTGAGCAATTAAGTGATTACTACCCCATGCAAGGTCCCAATCATCACTGGCTCGAAATAAAAACTCACCCAAACTTAGGGGACCTGTAAAAGTAAAGGTATCGGTTAAAGTATCGGATGTCATATTGGTCTGTGCAGCCCAACCTGAAGGTATACCGGAGCCGATGAGACCAAAGGAAGTCACCGGAATGACAAAAATCAAACCTTTAAGGAAATCAATTCGCAGGATATACGTTCCAGCAGTGGTGATGGGTATGTTATCAGGACTACTAGATTGATACAAATTGAACGCTGGAAAAGCTGTAATCCCACCTGCCATGGGGGTGTTACCTATAAGTCCAATTTTACCGCAAATATCGCCGCCCCAGGTGCCGGGGGTTCGCAGCTTAAATTCACCCACAGAAAAATAAGTAATCGCCGTAAAGCTGGAGTCTGAATCTTTAGCTAGGGTAAATTTATCATTGGCCCAGCCTCCCACAGCATCACCTATAATGGCTAAAGACGTGGGAACATTAACGACGTTAAAAACACCATTGTTATTTGAAGTGCCGTTCCAGATTCCCCCATTGGCTCCATAAACATAGGCGCCTCCTTTCAGCTTAACTCTTGTGGCATAATAGTAGGTTCCAATAGCTTTATCTGATCCGATATTTCCTGAAAATTCATGCTCGGAATTATCCAAAACAGGAGTCTTGAAGGACAATGGCGTCCATAAGGTTTCCTCCCAAAGGGCTGGATTTTCATTCACGGTGCTCAGTCCGACATCCACACCGGCATAGGTGGAGTCCACCAGGAAAACCTCAGTAATGCCCGTGGCCAAGAAACTGGAAGTAATGGGAATAGAACCACCAGCCCCTATATTTCTTATGGTAAGGGGATTGATAATGGATGCCGCCGTAATACTCTGGGAGGCAGGAGCCGCCGGTATTGTAACAATAGCCCCATCAACGACCGTAGTGGATGCAGTTCCCGCATAAAGCACATTACCATTAACATCCAATGCCACCATGGAAAATCTTAAACTACCCACAGAGGAAAGAACAAGGTTACCACTCCAGTGGGAAGTTCCTTTGGTTAAGGAACCCTCGCCTGCTACTACCCGGGAGGTATTGGAAACCCGAATTTTTATTTGAGATACATTTACATCATTAAACAGACCCCTACCGTTCTGGGTCAATCCATCTATGCGAATCTGTATAGAGGTTGGCTTCGAATTCACTCCAGGTTCCATGGGGGAACCGCAGGAGAAGGTCAAAACGCTTACTTAAATAAATAGTCCTATTATCTTCGTTGTTTTATTCATATTGTTTCCCAATTTTTAAACACCCAAAAAAATCCTTCCATTACGGCACAGACTTTTCTTGGGACATTTCATAATCGCCTCGATTTTTTGTCCCGTCAAGTTTATTAAAATATTCCCACAAACTATCGCCCGCTGGAGGTTCGGCTATAAAGGCCATTTTAGCTTTGGTAAAGGGGTGGGTGAACTCCATCTTCCGGGATAAAAGATGAATTCCCCCACCCGTGTTGGATCGTCGGGCCCCATATTTCACATCCCCCTTGATACAAGCTCCCGCTGCGGACAACTGGGCTCGGATCTGGTGAGTGCGCCCCGTGAGCAGGTGAACCTCGTAGAGAAAATACCGGTCTGATTTTTTTAGAAGAGTGTAGTCCAAAGCAGCCCTTTGGTATTCTTTCTTCTCTTCTTTCGAGATCAGGGTCTTGTTTCCCGCTTGAATATGTTTGAGAAAATGGATCAATCGTCCGGATTCACCCGGCAAAGGTTTTTCTGTCACAGCCCAGTAGGTTTTTTCCACCTTTCTGTGACGAAAGAGTTCCATTCCCCGCTCCAAGGCCACCGGGGACTTAGCCCAGAGCACCAAACCAGAAACGGGAGTATCCAGGCGATGGAGGATCCCATTCCATTTCTCCATTCCCCCGAGTCTCTCCACTAGAGAGTCTTCTCCGGGTTTATTCCCCTGGACAGGCAGGCCTATGGGCTTGTCCATAACTAAAAAATAGCCGTCTTCAAAAAGTGTTTTAAGTTCATTCACCCGGGAACTATCATTTTTATGGGAAAAATAATCAAGGGATGAATGAAATCCTTTACTTACCCTTCATTTTTTCAATCAAAGCCAGGTATTCCTTCCGAGGTTCTGCTGTAAGTCCATTAATTCCATTTTTGGGAAAGTACCAAAGATGGAGTATTAGTTGACCCAGGGTCATGAGAAGGATAGCACCCCAAAAAACCCACCTTCCAAGAAGAATTCCCAAGGACGTCAAAAGTCCCACCAAGATCATCAATTTCATGATGCGGTAACCCAGGGATAGATGCTTTTCAAAGTTGTTGAAGAGCACATATCCGCTGACGGCCAAAAAGAACACAGTCCCTATTTCCCAGAAGCCCACAGCATCTAACCCTGGTAGAAATACCGCTTTGTCAGGCACGAGCATCCTCTTTAGTTTTGAAAATATCCTTATCCCAACCCCTAAATTCGTAGTATAGGGCCTTTGGTTCCCCGGTCCAGCCGTTGATCCCTTTCCGTGGAAGGAGGACCCCGTGTATTATAGCCACTGGAATCAACGAAATTCCCAGGATAGAAAAGGAAATCCATCTTCCCCATAAAGCCGATAGACTTGTAAAAATCACTATGATCCCCAAGGCCTTAACCAGTTTTCTCCACCTGGGGGTTCTTTCTTCAAAATGACCGAAGAGAATATGTCCCAAAAGCATGAATCCGGTAAATATAAAAACATCAAACCAAAGGGTGGTCGTGTCCCACATTTCAGCCTCCTTTCCTCTCGTAAATTCAGGGAGAAGAATTCCCATCGGGGTAATTCCAGGAGTTTAGGACTCATCTCCCAGGAGATTCGTAAAGTCCGTGGGAACACCGACGCCCCGTTTACCCAATTTGTGATCCAGTTGAAACAGCCCCCCGGCGGATTCCCCGATTCGTCCCAACCAGGTCAGGATTTCTTGGTCGTTAGCCTCTTCTTCCACTTGTTCTTTCACATACCAAGCAAGAAAACCCTCGGTGGCATAATCCTTGTCTTCTTTAGCCAGGGACATGAGGTTCCAAATAGACTTGGTCACCCCCTGCTCGTGGGCATAGGTGGCCTCAAACATATCCTTCAAACCGGAATATTCAGATTTGGGTGCTGGGATGGCCCCCAAAGTAGGTCTGACCCCTTGTTCCAGAAGATAATTATAGATTTTCATGGAATGAAACATCTCTTCGTGGTACTGAACCATGAACCATTTAGAAAATCCTGGCCAATTCAATTCGGAACATTGGGCTGACATCCCCAAATAAATATACGCTGAAGCCATTTCCTTATTGATCTGAGCTTGCAAACCATCTGCCATCTTTTTACTTAACATAATACTCCCCTTGCCACATTATATCGGACCAAACCATGATCCTTTTATAATTCTAATAGAAATGGACCGTAAAGTAAATATTAATTAGAATTATTCTAATTAATATTCTCCCACACCTGGATACTGTAGTCGGGGCGGTACAATTAAAGTATCTTATAGGTAATGTTAAATAACCTTCAGGTGGAAAAACGATGACACAACTTCCCCCCCAATTCGATACTCTCATAAAAGAAAGCAAGCTTCCTGTTTTAGTGGATTTTTATGCCGAATGGTGCGGTCCCTGTAAAGTACTGTCTCCTGTCATAAAACAAATTGCCCAGGAATACAAAGACCGTCTACTAACCATAAAAATAGATACGGATAAAAAACAGTCCCTCGCCCTCGCCTACGATATTAAAACAGTGCCCACCATCATGCTATTTCATAAGGGACGAGTTCTCATGCGTCTCTCCGGGGCACATCCCTATGGAAATTTAAAAAATGAAATAGAACGGGCACTCCCCCTGGGGGAGTAAAAAACAGCTTCACTTTTTTTAAAAACCTTGTACACTATATGTATGTTTTTCCACAACAGAAGATATTTTATTTTCGCCCTCTGGGTGAGTTTGGGGACCATCGGAGTCCTTGCCCAACAACCCGTTTTAGTCAAAGTGGGCGGGTATGATTTTCTGCCCTACTTTTCCATGGAGGAAGGTAACCCAAGGGGGATTTCTGCGGACTTAGTGGTCTTATTGAATCATTTTCAATCACAATATCATTTTGATCTCAAAGAAATTCCATCAAAACGAAGATATATTCTACTGGAAGAGGGGTACGTGGATCTGCTTCTCTTTGAAGATAAAAATTGGGAATGGGAGAATAAGCAAGTTCTCTTTTCCCAGCCCCTTTTAAAGGATAGCGAAAGTTTTCTCACCCTCCAGGAGGGAGAAAAATCCCAGGACTTTTTTAAGAACCCTGGGTTAAAATCATTGGTCGCTGTAAAGGGCTATCATTACGCTATCGCTGGCTTTAACGCCGATGAGACCTGGTTAAAAAACAATTTTAAAATTTCCTTGGTTTCGGATCAGTATAAGCTCCTGGAGGCCCTCACCTATAAACGGGGTGAGTTGGCACTCATAACCACCTCCTTTTTTAAGAATTGGAGTAACCAAAACCCTGTAACAGCCCGAACTTACATTCTTAGCCAGGAAAAAGACCAGGAATATACCCTCTGTGGAATCATCTCACCCCGGTCACCCCTCACCCCCGAAGCCTTCCGAACTCTCTTGGTAGAATTTTATAAGTCCGGCCATTGGACACAATTTCTCGCGGAACGGGGTTTAGAGGACCAAAATCTGTTGACGCCCTGAAAGGAGGTGAACCCTTGAGCATAAGAGATTTGATTACCTATTCGGGGCAGCAGCCCCTGGTATATTTGGCAGTTTTTCTTGGACTACCCCTGGGTGTTCTTATCTTGGGGATTCTTCACAAAGGTGAATCCAGCACTCAGTGCCCTTGGAAATATATTTATGGATTTCTTGTATATCTCAGTTGCCTCCCCGGGATTATTTCCAGCGTTCTAGTCGCTTATACTCTTTTTTTTACCAAGGAAAACCTTCTGGATGTGAATTTCTACGTCTACCTACTGCCTTTGGTTTCCATGGTTCTCACCCTCTCTCTCATTCGAAGAAGACTCAATTTTAATGATATTCCGGGATTCGGACGCCTATCAGCTCTTATGGCTCTGTTGGCTGTGAGCTTCGCCCTGGCTTTAGCCGTGGATAAAACCCGAATCTTTGTGGGCTTTTTTGGTTCCATAGATCGACTGCTCCTTTTAATGGCTGGGTTGTTTGCCTTCATTAAAATCTCTTTCTGGATGTTGTTCGGACGAAAAAAAATAGGATCTTCCAAGGACTGATTTTTTAAACCGGGGTCACACCTCCAATTTTCCCCGATCTTGTTAAACCCACAATTTTCCTTTAACATAGATCCCATTATGCAAGCCCTAAAAAGAACTCATACCTGCGGAGATCTCCGCACTCCTCAAGCTGGCCAGGACGTGATCCTTAACGGCTGGGTCCACAGGCTCCGAAATTTCGGCGGCATCGTATTTTTCACCCTCCGGGACCGGTACGGCATGACCCAGGTGGTCTTTGATGAAAATGTCCCCACCGAACTCAAAGCCAAAGCAGAATCCCTCAAGCCAGAGTTTAGCGTAGCCATCAAGGGCAAAGTCCGAGCCCGTCCCACGGATATGATCAACAAAGATATGCCCACCGGTGAAATCGAAGTGGTGGCCACGGATATCCTTATTTATTCCACGTCTCCCACCCTACCCTTCCAGATCGAAGATGAAAATAAAGCCAACGAAAACCTCCGTCTCCAGTACCGGTACTTGGACCTCCGCAATTCTGGAATGCAAAGCCGACTGGTCCTTCGCCACAAAGTCGCCTTCGCTGCCCGGGAGTATTTGAATTCCCAGTCCTTCCTGGAAATCGAAACACCGACCCTCATCAAATCCACCCCCGAAGGCGCCCGGGACTTCTTGGTCCCCAGCCGGATCAACAAGGGTAAATTCTACGCCCTTCCCCAGTCACCCCAGCTCTACAAACAGCTGCTTATGGTGGGGGGAATGGACCGGTACTATCAAATCGCCCGATGCTACCGGGACGAAGACGCTAGAGGTGACCGCCAGCCCGAATTCACCCAGATCGACGTGGAAATGTCCTATGTTACCCGGGACGATGTCCTTGCCGTGGCCGAAGGGATGATGAAACATATCTTCAAACAATCCATGAACTACGACCTCCCCATCCCCTTCCCCCGGATGGCCTACGACACCGCCCTAGATCTCTACGGCTCCGACAAGCCAGAACTCCGGTTCGACCTCCCCATGCAGGATTTCACCCCCTTCGTGGAAAAATCCTCCTTCGACGCCTTCAAAGGTGTAGTGGCCGCCGGAGGCACGGTGAAAGCCTGGGTCCTCCCCGGACAAGCCGAATGGGCCAGCCGTAAAAAAATCGGCGAGCTGGAAGAAGCCGCAAAAACCTATGGCGCCAAAGGCCTAGCCTGGCTCAAGGTCACCGAATCGGGGATCGACGGCGGCATAGCCAAGTTTTTTGCCGATCAGGGGTCACACCTCATAACTTCCCTCGGACTCAAACCCACCGACGTGGTATTCTTCGTGGCCGACAAGTACAAAACCGCCGTCACCTCCCTGGGAGCCGTCCGCCTAAAAGCCGGTCGGGAACTGGGAATGGCGGACCCCAAGGCCTTCAACTTCCTCTGGGTCGTGGACTTCCCCCTCTTTGAATACAACGAAGAAGAAAAAGCCTGGGAACCCGCCCATCACATGTTCTCCATGCCCCAAGCCCAATACATTCCCACCCTCGAATCCGACCCCGGCTCAGTGAAAGGAGACCTCTATGATATGGTATGCAACGGACTCGAGCTTGCCTCCGGCTCCATCCGAATCCACGACCCGGCCTTACAGCAGAGAGTATTCAATATTGTGGGCTTCCCCGAGGAACTGGCCAAACAACGGTTCGGATTCCTCCTTGAGTCCTTCAAGTACGGACCTCCCCCGCATGGAGGCTTCGCTCCAGGACTGGACCGCCTCGTCATGATCATGACCGGACAGGAAACCATCCGGGAAGTCATCGCCTTCCCAAAAAACACCCAAGCGGCCAGCCCCATGGACGAAAGTCCCAGCGAAGTGGATGCCAAACAGGTAGCGGATTTAGGTTTGATAATTAAGGTCTAAGTTTTTTATGGGGGGGGGAGAATTTCTGTCTTCCCTCTGGGAACCGGGGCCACGCATGGCCCCTGACATCAGCTAGTACGCCTCGTCGGCGTCCAGCCCCCTCGCTTCATAAAAAAGCCGGGTAACTCCGGCTTTTTTATTCCACTACCCCTTCGCCTGGGACTTCGCCCCAAACCCCGACCTTTCTGCAATTTTCCATGTTTAGTAAAATAGTTCCAATTTTTCCCAAAAGTCTGGGAAACTTTTAGCCACACACTCGGGATTCTCCAAGGTCTGGCCCCCTGTGGCCAATCCAGCCACTGCAAAACTCATGGCAATTCTATGATCATTATAAGGATGGATCACGGCACCCTTTAAGCCAGAAGGATTCCCCACAATGGTATAAGTTTGGGTGTCATGGTGGGAAATACATCCCATTTTGGCCAATTCTGTTTCCATAGCCACGACCCGATTGGATTCTTTATGAACCAGATGACCAATGCGGGTAAACTGGCTCTCACCTGTGGCAAATGCAGCGGCTATAGCCAAGGGGGGGACCAAATCTGGAACATCACCCATGTCGGCTTCAATCCCTCTCAATTCGCCACCTGTGACAGTGACAGTGTCATTATCCCAGGATACCCTACAACCCATGAGTTCCAGAAGATCAAGAAATCGCTTGTCCCCTTGAACACTGTTTCGATTCAGACCCACCACAGTTACAGAGCTTTTTAGAACCGCTGCGACTAAAAAAAGAAATGAGGCACTGGAAAAGTCCCCTTCAATTTCCAGATCCCGAGCCAGGTATTTCTGAGGTGCGGGAATTTCTATTTGGGTGTAGTCCTTATTGGTACATGAGACACCAAAGGTACTCATCATGGAAGTGGAGATATCAAAATAAGGGCGCTCGGTCATGGTATCGAGACACTCCAGAGTCACAGACCCCCGGGCTAGAGCACTAGAAATCACCAAACTACTGAAATATTGGGAGGTCACGGCGCCGTGAAGGGAGGTGTGACCCCCATTTAAACCAAGAGGATGTACTTTTAAAGGAGGGAATCCTTCCTTACCTAAATACTCCACACGAGCGCCAAGCTGACGAATACCCTCCACAACCTCCCCCACCGGACGCTCGTTCAACCGAGGAGTCCCGCCCAAAATCACAGGTCGGTGGGCAAAACTCAGAGCAGAAATTAGAAAATTCATCGTCACCCCGGAGTCCCCGACAAAAAGTTCTTCTTTCACGGGAAGGAAGCGGCCGCCACACCCCTCAATTTCGACCAAGTCGGGGGTAGTTTTTATTTTTACCCCTAGGCCTTCCAAACAAGCAATCATGTTCACTTGATCTTCTGCGAGCAAAGGATGTCTAAGTTTAGTTTTTCCTTCCGCCAGAGCGCCTAAAAGTAGAGCCCGCAAAGTGTAGGCCTTTGCGGGAGGTGCGGAAACAATGATATGACGGGGTTTGGCTTGAGGGATATTCTTCATTCAGCCACGTTACTGAAATAGATTCCTTACGTCAACTATTTCAATAATTCTGAGGTATAAATACAAACTTGATCTCGACCATGGTCTTTTGCATAATACAAAGCCTTATCCGCACGGCTGATAAGCTCTCGAACTTCCACTTCTTCCGGTAAAAATTCTGCCACCCCGATACTGATTGTTATGGAAAAATTATTTCCGGCTTCATCGGTGAAAACCACCTCTTTGATCGCCTCCCGAAGCCGCTGTGCAGGAATCATCGCGTTAATGGCATTGGTTTCAGGAAGGAGAATTATGAATTCTTCGCCTCCGTACCGACCAAGGATATCGCTATCCCTGAATAGCCCTCCGGTTTGAATTATTTCCCCAAAACACTTCAAGACATCGTCCCCTGATAGATGTCCATGAAAATCATTGACCCTCTTAAAATGATCGATATCCACCATGAGGCAGGAAAAATTTCCCACATGGTCGCTAAAGGATCCCCGACCCAGGGTTCCATGATCCGGTGAGAAGTAGTCGGAGGGCATTTTCTGACCATCTGTACTATGCTCCATCCGCCATCTATTGCGGAGGGCCCTCTTTTTTTCCATTTCAAAGGCTTCCATCAAAGCCCTGCGATTAAGTAAATGAGTTAAGGAGTCTGTGCGGCTAAGGTCTTCCAGTCTTTTATTTAGGACCTCAATTTCTTTCTTTTGTGCCTGAAGGAGATTGGTATCCACAATATCTTTAAAAGAGTCGCTGATGTAGTTCTCCAAGCGCTTTGTGAGTACCTGAATGTGAAAACAGTTATCCACAAAGGTCAGTAGATTCTGTATTTGAACCACATCCTTGGGCCGCCCCTCTTCATAAGTAAAAACACTTAAGGACCGGTGGCGAAAATTTGACAATTCTGTAGCGGCGAGTCCTGTGGGAAGGATTAATAAAAGTCTCATCCGGTGTAGAAACACATGAAGAGAGTCACAAAGGGAGGTGTAAGTCTTTAAATCCAGGAGAACAAAACAATGATTAGAACAAAGTTCTGCCAAGGTCACTTCCAATGTGGGATCCCATTCAAGCACCTCTAAGGACGCTGAAAGTCTCAAAGTGTTTGCCCAAAAACTATCTTCAGCGCCAACTATTATTCTATTCATTCCCGACCCCAATGACTTCAATTTATATACAGATTATAGACCGGAATATGTAAGATAGATACTACTAATTTTGGGGACAGACCTCATAAAATTATGTTATCAATAACTATGAAATCCTTAACTCCCGACAGGTTTCTACAGTCTCAAGGTTTTGGTTCCCGCAAAGAATGCCAAAAATTGGTGCTAGCTGGACTCTTTAGTTTTGAGGGAGAAATAATTGTCGATCTTAAGCGTGAATTGAATCCTCTGAACCAGTCTGAAGTGGGTTTGGAATTCTCCATCGGGGGTCACACCTACTTTTTTAGGGAAAAAGTGTACCTGGCTTTAAACAAACCCTCCGGTTATGAATGTTCCGCATCACCCCAACACCATTTAAGTGTTTTCGATCTCCTCCCCGATTACCTGGTAAATAGAGGGATTCAAAGTGCGGGCCGTCTTGATCAAAATACCACCGGACTCCTTCTTTTAAGCGATGATGGGGAGTTTATTCACCATATGACCAGTCCAAAACATCATATCCATAAAACCTACGAGGTGGGAACTCGTGATCCTATTACCCAGGACCAAAAAAATCTCCTATTAAATGGAGTGCAACTCCGGGGGGAACCTGGTCCAGATAAGGCTCTAGAGGTAAAAATCTTAGGGGAATTCCTCATGGAAATGAAAATTGACCAGGGAAAATACCATCAAGTCCGGCGAATGATTGCAGCCACAGGAAACTTCTGCGAAACACTGCGGAGAACGGCGGAAGGCAATCTCAATTTGGAGTCCCTGGAGTTAAATTCTGGACAGTGGACATTTTTGGATAAATACAACTTTCATGATAAATAAACCATTTCAGACCAGAAGTTCCTATTTTTCCTAGCTATTAAGGACATCCAGCACAGCCTCTAAGAGGCTATCATCCAAAATAGGTTTGATGACAACCCTATCAAACCCTTGTTCTAATAAGTCCGTAGATACGGAGTCATCGCTGGTAAGGGCTAGTATTTTTTGTTTCGGGTTGATTTCGCGTATTTTGACCAGGGTTTGTGTTCCGGATAATCCTGGCATGTTATAATCCAAAATCACCAGGGAAAAAGTATCCTTAGCATAGGATTCCAGGGCTTGGACTCCGTCTTCCACGGTGACACACAAAAATCCTCTTCTCCTCAGCTGCAACTCAATGAGTTTCCTATTAGCGTAATCATCTTCCGCATAAAGGATCTTTCCCAGATTTTCAACTGGCGGCATGGAGGAAATTCATGAGTTCTTGATATTGACGACGGATTTTTGCGTACATCTGAGGAGCTTCCGTTAAATCCTGAATTCGTGCTCGACTTTCAAGTATTCCAGCCTCTGCAGCCAATGGTAGGGCAAAAATATTCCGCGCCCCCCCCTTGAGACTATGACTTAATCTAAACACTTCCCAATGATCACCCTTTTCAATGGCGATATCCAAGTTAGTCATCCATTCTTCCACCTTGGAAAGGAATGTTTTCAGAACCTGCTCCACTGTTTCCGGTTGGAGATAGAGCTCTAAGGCTTTTCTACGATCAAAAGGAAGGGAGGCATCAAAAATGGCTTTCCCCACGGGGAGATCGAAGGTTAATACATTGGCCCAGCCGTCCTGGGATTCCACCCGAAAAAAGGTCGAATCCCAACTGTTTAATGATTCTGGATGATCTAAAGCCGACAGTGGGAGGGTTGAACGGAAAAAGAAGTGAACCCGGGACTCCCTATGGGATATGGCAAATTTAAAATTCATCTCTTTATGAATATTTGCCAAATCAAAGAAGATTAAAAAAAGTTTATTTTTCAACCAATTCGGATCTCCGACGGCTGCTAAGTTAAAAACCTCCGTGTCTCCCTGAAATTTACAACCCAATGAAGGGAGTGTCAGTGAGAGGTCCTCAAAAAAACGGAGGACGAAGGTGTGGATATCAAATTCTGTTACGTATTCCTGGTTCACTCTTTTATTCTAAGGAAAGAAAAAACAAATTGCAAAGGTTTGTGGAAGATTTGAAATATTTTTTTAGAGAACCTGGGCTTCCTTCACGGCAATCAAATCCGCATTAGTTCCGGCGATGTTTCGGGCTATCACCTGTCCGCAGCGGATAGGTGCTTTCAAGGATAACTTACCAGCTTCTCGAATCACCTCCAAAGACTTGGCTTTTTCCACTGGTCTGGAGGTTCTAACGGGAATCATAGGATAAGGGGCGTTTTCCACGCGAACCGACGTGGTGACGACTCGTTTGGTATCCACCACTTGTGAAGAAGCCCATTCCAGCCCGATGGGGCACTGATGGCCACGGACAAAGGTAATCTGATCACCGGACCAGGAGACCTCGATTTGACAATACTTCGCACATTTTGTGCAGGCCAGGTTTCGCATCATAAAAATATTGTATATAATAAAGATATCTTTTGGAAGGAATATTTAAAAAATGGGAACCCAGGAACTATCCCTGGCCGTGGTTGTTCAGGGCCCCCGGGATGAGACTTATATCAGTGATATTAAACCCCTCCTCTCGCTTTGCCGTGAATACCTTATACATATCAAACTTTTCATGGTTTTTACAGATCCTTTGAAAATTTGGTCCCGAACCCGATGGGCCCGGTGGGCTTGGGAAAAAAAATTCTTTGGTCTGATTTATTGGAATAGAACTAGAACGGAGGGGTTCGCCTCCCGCCCCCCGGATGAACCATTTCCGGTTTTCGATTTCTCCGTCTTTCCCGGAGGACCTCGAAATCCCCGTGCTTTGGAGAGTTTGAGAAACTACATGGAACTTCGAAGTACCATGGTGGCTCCGGAAGATTGGGAAGAGGAAATTATCCATCTCTACTTAGTGCCCTCTCAACAAATAGACCAGCATTTTGGCCGTTGGATTCGCCTCCCGGGAACCCCCGACGCCTTAGATACGGTTCCCACCCTCCTGGACGCCTTGGGAGTTCCCCTCACCCCGTCACAACCGGAAATTTCCATTCTCCCCCTGAAACAGGAGGTGACCGAAGATCTCACCAAGCTTCAGAATCTGATTCAAGAGCAGGAAATCACCATCCGCCGGCTCTCCAGGTCGGAAAAACGTTATCGTAAATTTTTTGAAGACGACATCACCGGGGACTTTGTGATGGGTCTGGACTGGAGAATTATTGATTGCAACCGATCCTTTGCCCGGATTTTCGGCTTCCCTTCGGTGGACTATGCCTTGGGATACGATGGACGGCAATTATTCACCAGTAAGGCCGATAGGCAAAAAGCTTTTAAACAGTTCAGGGTCCTGCAAACCTTGGATTATTATGAAATGGAGCTGGTCAGGCCCGATGGACACCAAGTTTGGGTCATCGCCAACATTCTCGGGATAAAGAATGATGAAGGACAATTGGTTCAAATTCGCGGATTTCTTTTTGATAACACACCCCGTAAAAATCTTGAAATTCAGCTCCGGGAAAGCCAAAAAATGGAAGGATTGGGACGGTTGGCCGGGGGTGTTGCCCACGATTTCAACAATCTTCTCACGGTGATCAACGGATATTCCGAACTGCTCATGGCTGAACTCCCCCAGAATTCCAGTTTTCAGACCGATGTGAGGGAGATTCTCCATGCGGGACTCCGGGCATCGGAGCTTACCTCCCAACTTCTGGCCTTCTCCCGGCGGCAAGTCATTTCCCCGAAAGTTCTGGAACTGAATAAGGTGGTTTCGTCCATGGAAACCATGCTCCAAAGACTATTAAACGAGCGGGTCAAATTGGTTTTAGATCTGGATCCAGCCCTTCCCACCCTTACAGCGGATAAGGGGCAGTTGGAACAGGTTATCATGAACCTGGTTCTCAATGCCCGGGATGCCATGGCGGAAGGGGGCCTTCTTACGGTAAAAACCCGGGTGGTGCTGGTGGAAACATCCTATTACACTACCCAGGAACTCATTCTACCGGGAATCTATGCCGAATTGGTGGTCTCCGACACCGGTGGAGGGATGGATGAAGAGACCCAAAAGATGATTTTTGAACCCTTTTTCACCACTAAAAAACAGGGCAAGGGAACGGGTTTAGGATTGGCCATGGTCTACGGAATCGTGCAACAAAGTGGAGGGACATTACGCCTCACCTCCACCTTGGGCAAGGGCACTAGTTTTTCCATTCTCTTTCCGGGAAATAGTCCCCTGGTCCAGGAGGGGAATCTCCAAGTGGAGGAATTGTCCGCCCCCAGGGGTGACCGGGAAAAGATAATTCTCGTGGAAGACGAGGATATGGTGAGGGAATACGCCCTCAGAATCCTCAGTAGATACGGATATCGGGTGCAAGCCTTCCACAACGGTCAAGAAGCCTTGAACTTTTTAATTAACAATCCCAATGAAGGCCAGCTCATTCTCACCGATGTGGTCATGCCAGTCATGACAGGCCAAGAACTTGTAGAGGCACTCCAAACCAGAGGGATTAATCTCCCGGTTATTTTCTTCTCCGGATACACCGATGATGAGATTGTTCGGCACGGAGTTTTCACAAAAAAGGTGAATTTTGTTCATAAACCTTTCAAGTCTCAAATCCTGCTAAAGCAAGTTCGGGAAGTTCTCGATCTTCATTTTCAATCCATAAATAGTTAAAATCTCCAATAATACTCGTTATTTTACCGAATTTCAGGATGAAACACTTGAATATTATGGGGAATTCTGTTTTTTTAAGACCATCTTTAAAAAAGAGGTCGACTTATTCGAACCCATAATTTTTTTTCGGTCTATCTAATATTGTTTTTGAAAATGTTTCTGGTTCTCGGTTTTCTAAGTTCCTGTCAGTCCCCTAACACCCTGGTGCAAAGTGGATTTTCTGACAACTCCGGAAATGACGCTCTATGGGCCAATGACTGGAGCCTCAATCTTTATCGACAACCAGAACATCGAAGCGAAGTGGAAGATTTTTACACAGCTCTTACGGGGGATTCCCTCGTGACCAAGGCTATTCTTCAGGCCTGTGATACCAATGATGTCCCCCCAAGCCTCGCTTTTGCCCTCGTATCCACCGAAAGCGAGTTTAATCCCAAGGCTCTGGGCTATAATTCCAACTCCCGGGACTACGGGCTCTTTCAACTCAACTCCCGAACTTATCCAAAACTGAAACCAGAACAAGCGTTCAATCCTTTCGTGAACGCCCAATACGGAGCCTCTCACTTACGGGCATCCTTGGAAATGTCAACAAATCCTGCCGAAGCCCTGGCAATTTACAATGCAGGTCCAAAAAGAGTTCAGCAGGGGCTCATTCCCCACTCCACTCGAACTTATGTGAAGAAAATTATTTCCTTGAAGAATGAATATGAAACCCAATTTATGGATCTTATGTTTTCAGAAAAGCTCCTGGCCCAGGGAATAAAATCTTCCAAAGCTCCCGGATCCTTGCTTGACACGGCTAGCCCCTTCTAATTAGCCTAGGGCTATGACGGAACAACAGGGAATATGGGGTCCAGGCCCCCGGACCGAGCTTCATCTCAATGATTTGATCTTAGGGGAATCCCGTGCCGGGGTGTTCCTCCAGACTCCCGAAAATTTTAACATCCCCCGGGGCAAAAGCCCCTGGACCGAAACCCTCCTGTGGAAACCAGAATATCAAATCATCACCCCCGATCAAAAACAGCCCGCGCAAGAAAAAGAAAACCCCTTGTTTTTAGATCAAGGAAAATCGTCCCCGGAGGTATGGCTGGAGAAGGCTCAAAATCTTTGGACACAAGGATGGAGGAACCTGGCTCTCATCTGTCATTCAACCGACTTGGAATTTTTAACCGGTTTACAGAACCAGATCAGACTTCCGATCATCCTTCAAGTGGAAAACACCCATGAAAACGTGAGTTCTGTGATCATGGGTGCCCTGGCATGCGGGGTAGAAGGTGTTTTGGCTCCCTTCACTAATCTGGAAACCTGGGAAGAACTCTACCCACAGTTGAAGTCTCTGGTCTTCAGTTTGGAAAAAGAATTAATTAGGCCTCCCTTGAAAAAAATTGTCCACATTCCGGAACAAACCCAAAACCCGGGGAATTCAAGAACCGTGGCATTTCAGGGTGAGCGGGGAGCCTATTCAGAACTGGCTGTTTTTTCCCTCTTTGACCCTAAGGATACGTCAGCCATTCCCATGAAGGCCTTCAGGGATGTGTATGAGGCGGTGCTTAAAGGAGAGGTGGATTATGGTCTCCTCCCTTTGGAAAATGCCCTAGCGGGTTCGATTCACGATAATTTCGACCTTTTACTCCAATATCCCGATCTTCATATCGTTGCAGAGACCCAAATTAGGATTGAACATAATTTAATAGGGCTCCCAGGTGCGACCCTCCAGGATATAAAAAAAGTTTACTCCCATCCCCAGGGTCTGGCTCAGTCGGCGGCCTTCCTGGATCAACATCCCGAGTGGGAGCGTGTTCCCTTTTATGATACTGCTGGAAGCGTGGCTTATGTGGCAGAGCAAAAGGATCCCACTCTTGCGGGGATAGCCAGTGCTGTAGCAGCCAAATTTTACGGTATGGAAATTCTAAAATCCGGTGTGGAAACCAATCCTAGAAACTTTACACGATTTGCCCTCATTGCCCCTTTGGGGGTCACACCTCTAGGGCTAGTGAACAAAGCCTCCCTGGTTTTTTCCACAGCCCATTCCCCAGGAGCCCTATCGGATTGTTTATCGATCCTCTCCCAGCATCAGTTGAACATGAGAAAAATTGAAAGTCGGCCTATTCATGGGAAGCCATGGTCATATATGTTCTATGTGGATGTGGAAGTACCGGCGGATATGGCTCTTTTTGATGCGGCCAGAAAAGCATTAACGGAAAAGGCCTCAGAATTCAGACTATTAGGTGCCTATCCTTCGCGGTGAGGCATTTTTAATGCTGGATTCCCAGACGTTTTAACTGATCCTCTTCCTCTTTGGCCGCCACGTACTCGTGTTTTGCCTTACTTGCTACGGCAAGGCAGCTTTTTATGGCCCCTATTTCTGTCTTTACACCCTTGATCAACGGTCTACGCTCTTTGGGAACCTCAGATTTAAAGTAGACGTCGAGGGAATTTAATCGTTCTATGATTTTTGAGAGTTCAATGAAGGATCTTTCGTAAAATTCTAAAATATCTTCCTCTGGTTTTTGAGAAATTTTCACAAACCCTGTGCTGGATTTAATCGTCAATCCTGATAAAACACGACTTTTTTGAAGGGTGGAGGTCATAAAATCTTCAAAATTCAGACGCTCCTGGCGCATGGCTCCGGTGGAAGGATCTAAAATATCCACGTAATAAATGAGAGGTTCCCGTTTTCTCCCTATGAGGGAAAATAACCAGGTCCTTACCTTCTCTCCCATGGGTATTGCCCTATCCTCGAGTACACTACTGGACTCTTTCAACTTTCTCAAAGCTCCATCCAAATTAGTATGGGCTAAGGACAACAACCTCAAAGCTTCTAAAATTGCTTGTTTATGATCCCGGATTTCCTTTTTTTTAGGCGCTAAGGACTGTCCCACATTGAGTTTCAAAAGCAATTCTTTTTTTAAGCGATCACTGGAATTGGTATACTCTTCATCTAAAACTTCAGTAATGAGCTCGGGAACAAAGGGATGGCCTTTCATATGCTCGCTAAATTCCCTTTTGATCTTTCGAATCACGTTTTCTTGGTTTCCCTGGTACTCCTCAGGGGCTAATTTAAGGGAAGTAAGAATGGTGGATCGGATCAAAAGCTTGTATTCTTCACGCTTGTATAAAAATATTTTTTTTATGGATTCTAAAACTTTATTCTGTATAGTTCCCATCTGTTTCAAGGCATCATTAAAAAGAGCGGTAGTCATGGGATCGTCCCCACCCTTACCCTTATTTAGAAGTTCCGCTACTACACGGGTATTAATATCATTAGAATTGGGACTCATCCCGTCCCATTTTACAAATTTCACTAAAGCAGTTATATTTTTTAATCGAGGTAAAGTAAGAAAATCCAGACTGAATTGATAATAGTTGTTCATGTATTCCATCTGAGATTCAAATTGACCCATTCGAATGCTTATTACTGTTACTTTTTCTCCTTCCGTGAAAGAATCTGAGGGAATTCCACTCACCTCGGAAAATTTCTGGTCGTATTGGTAAGGATCTTCCACCACAAGGCTTTTTTTAGCTAGAATCTTCATTAAAGTGGAAAATAGAGACTGCATACTCCGAAGATCGGATCTTAGACTTGGAATAATATTTTTGTCTAAGTGGGATGCATACTGGTTGACTGCCTTTCCTAGTTCTGCTAAAAAGTCCGCTTTTTCTTCTTCCATACTATTCTCATTATGGTGTAAAATATCCTGTGGATCAACTTCTGATCCAGAATTATTTCAAATTCGAAGCGAGGTATCATTATGCTACGTAATTGGATCGCCACGATTGCTACCCTAACAGTATTATGGACTGGGTGCGCTGGAGTCCCTGATGAGGCCAACGAACAAGACATCACTGCAGAAAAAGGAGTATCCATGAGCACCGTTGTAGAATTGACTCCCCCGGCTCCAATTTCTCTTTCAAAGGCTCAGGGGGTCAGACCTGGGGTAGAGGAGTTCTACAACGATATGGGGATCGAATTACCCCCGGGAAAAAAAGAACAATTCATCGTAGGAGATAACATTTCCGGTTATTTTGAAGGATATACCCACATTTTCCGTAAAGGCCTGGGTTATATGATGAAAAATAAGGTTCTTTTAGAGGGACATGCTTCTTTTAAGGCCGGTTTGCTCTTGAATCGTTCTTCAGAAGCGATGTCTGACACCGTTCTCCCTTATGGACATCTAGCCCAGTACCCTGGAGCATCTGAGGAACTTATGGTTCATTCCGGAAAGAATGCGGTTTCTCTGAAGGTCACCAGCGATGTCCCCGTGGAACTGGCAGCCATGGGTCTCTGGGAAATCCGCCCGGATGATTATGACGTGGAAGTTTTAGATCAAACTGTTCTACTCTCCCCGAAGGTTGGACCATCGGGAATTATTCCAGATTTTATTGCCGTTACGGCAAATCAAAGTTTTCGAATGGATTTAGGTGACAAGACTTATTCTGGTCTAGACGCATTAGGACTGAATCCTTCAGACTTAAAACTTATCATCGCCTCAGAAGCCCCCACAACGAGTCTTACAGTCCACATTGCCTTTGGATTTACCAAAGAGGATGCAATAAATAAATCAAAAAGTCTGATTTCGGTAGATATCTGGAATCAAGAACTCCAAGATGTCTATAACCGGCTCACCACCAGTCATTTATGGACCTCGGATAAGGAATACAATAAAGCTCTAGTCTGGGCTAAAGCAAGTGCCTGGTCCTTTGTCGTTCAGGAATTCGGAAAAGGCATTTGGGCTGGTCTACCCTGGTTCCGAGACAATTGGGGTCGGGATACTTTTATCGCCCTTCCAGGGACACTGTTAGTCTCCGGACTCTTCCAAGATGCCAAGGAAGTACTAAACAACTTTGCCCGATACCAAAACCTCGGGGCGGTTTCAGTGAAAGCCCAAGCAGTGGATGAACCGCAAGCGGGAGCTATTAGAACTTGGCTCACTCAAAAGTTCAGGGGCTCAAAAGTAATTCGGGCCGGTTTATCTTTGACAATTCCACTTCCCTTTGAATACGCCCAGGATGAAAATAACAGATTAACCCTTAAATCTGAGATGACACTGGCCTTCCCTGGGGCGGCAATCTCTGTGGATTTGGTGAATGACAAGGATTATGGCCGCGTGCCAAATCGTGTCGCTGCAGGGGACAGCATCATCTATAACACGGTAGATGGAACGCCCTGGATGATCCGTGAAGCATTGGAATATATAATGTACACGGGTGACAAGGATTACGCTAAAGTAATTCTACCCCTCATTAAAGAGTATGTGAAAGGTGCACGGCAAAATTATGTGGATGCTGAAGGCTTACTTACCCATGACGACGCAGATACCTGGATGGATGCCCGTATCAGTGGAAAAGATCCTTGGTCAGCCCGGGGAAGCCGTGCCGTTGAAATCCAAGCGCTTTGGTATTCGGCACTCCAGGTGGGGGGACTACTTAGTCGCCAAGAGGGCCAGACCTCACAAGCATTGGAATATGAAAAACTCGCACAACAAGTGAAGGCATCTTTCTTAACCCGCTTTTGGGACGGTAGTGTTATGGCTGACCGTGTGCGAATCGACAACTCTCGAGACATTAAAGTTAGACCAAACCAGCTTATGCTAGTATCCATCCCCTTTTCCCCTTTCATACCAGAGGACGTCGAAGCGCAGGTGACAAAATCTGCGGTTTCTACACTCCTGTTCCCCTATGGAATTGCTTCACTGGATCAAAATCACCCGTATTTTCATCCCCTCCATGAAAATACTCGGTACCACCATAAGGATGCGGCATATCACAACGGTACAATCTGGGGATGGAATGCGGGTTTCACCATTACCGCTTTGAACAAATTCGGATACCAGGATCTGGCTTGGCAAGTTACTAAAAATCTTGGCGACCAAATTCTCTATATGGGAACCCGGGGCAGCATGAGTGAAAATATGAATGCACTGCCAAATGAAAAAGATGAATTGAAACTTACCGGCACCTATGCACAATCTTGGAGTGTGGCTGAATTTGCTCGGAATGGTTATCAGGACTATCTAGGATTTAGGCCCAACTTACTGAATAATACCCTTACCTTTGAACCAGCTTTACCGACAGCCTGGACCACCGTTCAAGCTCGTTTGCCCTATGGGAAAGATGAGATTTTAGAAATTTCTTTGGAGAGGTCTGGCCCCACTTGGACTTGGCGTTTTTCTCCCTCCGTTAAGAATGGTCGAAAGGTCTCCATTAATTTCCTTGCAAATGATAAAAGTCGGAAAAGGGTAGAATTTATTCTCACCGGTTCTCCACAAATCCTTTCTTGGAATGGAGTCGCTGCATCACTAGATGGAAAAGGACTTCCCGCTGCACCAGATCAAGAATCTTACGAGACTATTATTGGTGATTTGAAACTGGCTACTCCACGGAGGTATGACCCCTTAACCTTTCCCATGTTAGAAGGTAAAAACGTACTTCAAGATATAATAAAATCAAAAAAATTCGAATAATCCAAAGCACAGAGTTAATTTAAGGCTTCCGTATCAGAGATGAAACAAATCTGGGCGGAAGCCTTTCTTCTTTTAGTTTTAACGGGATGTGAGTTCTTTTCCTTTGATAGAACCATTCGTATTATCATGCCCGAAGTACCGTCAACCTGGCAGGATTTGGACTTGAATTGGGAATTATCCTATAGAATCCACACGAATATATTAATTAGGGAGCAAATCCATAGTAAGTTAATAGATTTGACATTTCCAAAAGGCCTTACAGCTGTCTTTTTACTAACACCACAATTTCATAGTTTAGAGTTAAAGCCCGCCGGGGGATTCCTTCTGTCTAGTGAGGAGAAAGATATTGTTTATATTTCATGGGAAAATGGCTGGCTTGCTCAGGTTCTAGATCGTGTATTGAAATCCGGAGGTAATTTAGAATACCTAAATATTAAAAAATTAGAATCTTCATTATTCAAGAAACGGGATTCCACATCGCCATGGAATTTCGACCAGGAGTTTTTTCTTTTAGAATTGGCAGGTTTAAAAGCGAACTATTATTCATTTCAAAAGGCAGAGATACATGTAAAACTGCAAATCCCCGAGGGCATTTGGTTAAATGTGGATCCTTTTTCTGAACCCCTTCGAGGTCCTGATTTGGTAGAAAAGACCGTTCCATATGGGGTTAATAATTACTTTTCTCTTGAGAAATCATGGAGCTTTCAGAGTAATCAAATGGGAACTATAGATTACATTCTTAAGGATCTATAAATTTACTTTACAAATTTGAATCCGGTAAATGTCCCGGGAATAGGACTCTCAACCACGCAGATAATTCCTCTATTATGCCCGTTTGTCCCGATCTGCGAAAAGCAGAACCACCCCAAGGCCAATCGATCGAATCTTTAACTAATCCAGCATTCACAGGGTTGTTGTCTATATACTCAAATATTCTTATGAATTCTCTAAAACTAGGAATTATACTAGATGAAAATCGACCACCCCAAAAATGACCCCAGAGTCCGTGGATTTTATTATATCGGATAGCAAAGGTCTGAAGAATCCATTTCATTATATTCGATAGATTTTCACCCATCCCAGGTCTAATAATAAAATGAAAATGATTGTCCATCAGAACAAAATTTTCTATTTTAAAATTAAACTTTAGCTTTGCACGAGCTAATACCTTTAAAAACATCTCTTTAACTGGTCTGGGATCTAAAAGGGTCCTACGGTGAACAGCCCTAGCAGTTACGTGATAAACAGCAAGTTCCTGTATTTTTCTCAACTTTCTCATACCATACGGAAGGGATTTACTTATAGTCCTGCTTGAGTGTTTTTGAAAAAAACGACGAAATAAGGGTTATATTCAAAAAACGTAAAACCGTGGAGATCTGCACGAACCTTAAATCGATACGATTAATTCGATTTATAGAAAACGTCCCTGAAAAAACATTATTAAATACCGTGCATTCAGTACATTAGTTGGCCACGAGAATCCTAACACTCCCGTCACTTTGAGCTATAAAAGCCTGAGAAGCCATTCCTAAAAATAGTCCTGTCTCAACGACTCCTGCTATAGTGTTGAGGTCTGCCCCCATTTTTAATAAGTTAAAATCCCTGGAAAATTTCACATCAAAAATAAAATTTCCCATGTCAGTCACTACAGGACCAAGCTTTCCTGAACCTCTACGGAGTTGGGGCAGACCTCCTAAAGATCGAATTTTCCGTTCGACAAAAGTCATGGCAGTTGGAATTATTTCTACTGGGAGAAAAAATTTCCGACATAGTGAATCAACTAATTTGGACTCATCAGCAACTACTACAAAGTCATCAGCTGCTTGAGCAACGATTTTTTCCCAAAGATGGGCTGCCCCTCCACCTTTGATTAAATTTAGGTGAGGATCAATCTCATCAGCACCATCAATCGCAAGATCAAGGTGCCCTGCGATTTCAGGATCATTTAAGGTCTTAAGGGCCAGACCTCCCTCCCGACAAGCAATTTCAGTATCAAAACTAGTGGCAACAACGACGAGTCCTGGAAGTTTACCTGATTTGTAGAGTTCGGAAGTCCTATGCACGCAATGAATCGCCGTAGACCCAGAGCCAAGACCCAACTTCATTCCCGGTTTAACCAATTGGTCCACAGCAGCCCAGCCTGCTGCCTGTTTAGCCCGCTCATTATCAGTCATAACTCATCCTTGTATGCTGAAAGAAGTCGTAACAAAGTCTCTTTTCCAATTATCATCAAGAAGCTGGCTAGCCTAGGCCCCTGGTCTTTTCCAATCAACGCCTGATATGCCGCCCGAAATAAATCTTTTGTATCCATCTCCAGGTCCCGGGCAATGTCATAAATACGGTTGTGAAGGGTCTTCTCGTCGTGAGTGTCAAAGTTGTTCAACACTTCCTTGTAGAGTGAAGCAGCAGCGGCTCTATCTTTTCCTTCCAGTTTCGCGGAGGTCTGGCCCTCTTTACGAATACTAAAACGAAAATCCTCAGGGGCAAACGATGTCACCCAAGCCCAAGCACAGTTAGCTCTTACCCGGAGTTTATCTAACTGGTAGTCTTTAACTTCTGGTAGAGCTTTCAGAGTCCTCTCTATATCACCATCATAAGCCTGGAGAAAAGTGGATAAGTGGCGAATTGTCACCTGGTAGGGCATCTCTGCTGCGGGTGCCTCAGGTTGGGATAACTCGTAAATTCTACTTTGCTTTGCGGTCTCTTTTTCATTTGCTGCCTGGGCACCGTAGTAGATCCTCTCACATTTATCATAATCTTCATAAATTTTTAGAACATCCAGATCAAAGGAAATGGCAAATTCGGCGTTTGGCCGAGTCCCCGCAAATAAGTACCTCGTAAGCTCAGGTGTATATACCTCCAGAACATCTGGTAGCGAAATCACTTCGCCACTGGAGGATGAGATTTTCCCCCCCCTACCCTTGATCGAAATAAAGTCATATTGGAAAGTAACCGGAGCTTCCCAGTTAAATACTTCCTTTACCATTCTTTGAGCGGTGGTCCAACTTCCCCCATCGGAGTGATGATCCTTGCCTGCGGGCTCGAAATCAACCTTTTCCACTGACCACCTCATGGGCCAGTCCAAACGCCATGGCAGTTTAGCGCCTTTAGAGTTTCGGAGATCAATAGTTTCCTGATTCCCGTCTTCATCCTTGTAAGTCAGAGACCACTCTCCATCCCAAGCTAGGATTTCAGTTTCATCCCTATTATTAAAACTGGAAAACACAGAAACAGGCCACCAATTTTCTCCCAACTCCTCAGATCGATGCTCGTCTAAGATTTCCTTCACCAAATCTTTTTTTTCTAAAGCTGTTCGAATACCTTGTGCGTAAGAACTAGCTCTATATTTCTGAGCTTGATAAAGATAGTCAGGATGAATACCAACAGAAGGAAGAGTTTTTTCCACTTCAATTTCATTTGCTCTAGCATAATTATCAGCGATTCCCCGAGTATCTGGAACGTCTACGATAGGTTGTCTGAGATATTTTGCCAGCAGCTCGGGTTGAGGCATATTTTTAGGTACTTTTCGGAAAACATCATAATCATCCCAGGAATAAATAAAGCGAACCTGTTTACCCCGATCCCGTAGTGCTCGAACCACTAAATCTACGGAAATAATCTCCCGAAAATTCCCAATATGAACGGTCCCTGAGGGTGTAATACCCGAGGCACAGGTGTAAATTTCTTTTTCGCCTTTTTCCCGTAGGACTTTTTCGGCGTAAACATCGGCCCAATGGCCGGAATCTAGGTGCTTTTCCATAGAAGGCTATAATAGTATTTTCAATCCCATTAGTTCAAGACACGGTTGGAGGTGTGCCCCCCCCTCTACAACCTTCTTATCTAAATTTAAAATGGGGGTCACACCTCAAAAAAAATTAAAAATTACAACCAACCACTCTTCTATGAACCACTTTAAGCCAACATTTTGGGAAATTTAACAATAAACTCGGTAAACTTCCCAGGAAGAAACCGGACTTTGATGGTCCCACCGGACTCTTCCACCCTGTGCTTTACCAGCGATAAGCCAATTCCCCGACCAGCACTGAGGGTGGAAACATCTGAAGTGGAGAATCCCGGGTGAAACACCAGTTTAGCTAAATGGGCCTCATCCATGTTTTCCACCTTCATATCTTTAAAAGCTGGATTTTCCAAAGCCTTGTGGCGAATGCCTTCCAAGTCGAAACCTCTGCCATCGTCCCGGTATATTAAACTTAAACTTCCAGAATCCTCTTGCAAGTCAATTTTAATCTCACCCACGAGGTCCTTGTTCGATTTAAGCCGCTCTTCCCTGGTTTCCAAACCATGTACAATGGAATTTCTAACAAACTGTATGAGAACGTCCTTGATCAATTTCTTCAGAGTCTCAGGTAAAGCCTCTGGCTTAAAGTTTTCCAGATTCAGCTGAATAATTTTACCGGCTCTTTCAGCCTCCCGGATAGCTAGTCTCTGGAGAGTTCTTCCAAGGAGTCCCGCAGGCTGGACTCCCGCCTCGCTTTTCTGGAAAGTCATAATTTTCTGTACTAGTTCTTCCATTTCATCCAGTTGCTGCCGAAGATTTCCCAGGGTAATGGTAAGCTGGAGAAGCATTTTCCAACCGGGTTTGGTTCCCAATAAATCCTTCAGTTTATCTTCCAACTCGTGGAGTTTAATGGAAAACTCTGTGAGCCCTAACAGGGTAGAATTCCCTTTGATCGCATGGATGGATTGATACATCTGCAAAACAATTTGAGCAGGATCTCCATCTTCAGCTTTGAGTAGATTATTTAGAGCCGTGAGCTCTTCATCCGTATCTGCTAAGTAATCTTGGAGCATATCTGGCTCCACATGGATGATCTGAAAGAGACTTTCCATATTTCGCTGATTCACCACGGACTCCTGGGCAAGCTTTTGCTCCAAAAGCGTTTCTTCGGTGACATCATAAACCACCACTAAAACATGGGGTTCAGCCTTATCTTTAAGTAGATGGAAGGTAAATTTTAAATACTTTATGACCATGGATCCATCGAACAATAAAATATTACTGGGAATCAGGCTTAGTGGGTTGATTTCATTTAAAAGTGGCAGGTTGGGATTGTCTGTAAAAAACAACTCCAAGAAATCCTGTGAAGCACTTAAGTCCCTCTCAGAAATGGAACCTCTTAGGAGATTGATGAAATTCAGTCCTTCCAAATCCGAGCGTTCAAATATCACTTCCAAATGCCGAGAGTAGGGAGCCTGAATCATCAATTCTTTATCCAGAATGAAAATACCTTCTTGAACGCTGGACATGATGGAATCCATCTGGTTTTTTTCATGAGTCAATTCCAAGGTCGTCAATTGGATTTCTTCATTAGCTTTGAGTAGATTTTTCTGTGTACTGCTTCGAATTCCTTCAAAAAGAAGAGCGAAAATAAAGGTGAAAAGATAAGTACCCAAAACCCGCAGGCTATAGGACAGGCTAAAATTAGCAGGATTTAATTGAGGCAAGAGAAGTACGATTCCCTGAAATACCCAGAGCGAAAAAGAAAAAGGAATTCCAGGAGCAAAGCCTATGAGAAAAACTGCAATTAAAGGAAAGGTTTGGGCCCACAGAACACCTGATCCCTCAGCCCCCCCGGTCCAAATTAGGTAGGAATACAAACTTCCTATTATGGTTACAATCGCATAGGCTCCGAAGGAAAAAAATCGAGTTATGCGAATGAAAAGAAAAACGAAAAAGACAAACCCGGAAACGATAGCCGTGGACATTCCCAGCGGAAATATTCCGGTGGCAAAGGCTTGAGCGGAGAACACAATCAGAGTCACCAAACCTACAATCGTAATGGTATTTAAAAATATGATCCTACTTCGTACCTGGGTGGGAAAAGTATCGAAAGTGCCACTGGTAAAGAGATTCCAGAAAAGGCCTGTTTTTTTACCCATTTTAGACCTTTATCAGGTCTTCAAGACCCACTGAGAGATGAATCCTGCCGGCGGAAGTTTTAAAGGGAATGCCGATGATAGGAATTCCCGCAGGCCATGAAATCCGATGGGCTGGGCCGGTAATGACTGTAGGTAGGGAAATGCTCAAACGGTAGTCCTCCAAGCCTTTCTTCGCATTTCCGGCGATGATATTGACCACCTCTCCAATGGAATCTACCACATCCTCATCCAGATCAGTTATTTTTCGTCCCACCAATCTCCCCACCATTTCCTTCGCTGTTTCCTCGGGAAAGCTCACCACCACGACCCCTCGAGTATCCCCAGCAATTCCAATAATTCCTGAAATTCCCCAGTTATGGTCTTCATCTTTTGAAAGGAGATAGGCATTTTGAGGCTCCGGCTCTTCTTTAAAAGAATCTAAAAAGAGATTCTGAGTTGCCAGGACAAAGGGTTCAATATATTTTATATCCACTTAAACACCAATCCTTTCCAGCTTATCCAATAGGGATCTTTCAGAGACTGGTTTGATAAGGTAATCATTCACACCGGCCTTGACGGCTTCAATAACACTGTACTTGGCCGCTTCGGAGGTGATCATAACGATGGGGAGTTTATGAAATCTCAGATCTTCCCGAAGTTTCCGCACGAGATCTATTCCATTGAGTTTTGGCATATTCCAATCCAAAAGAAGGAGGTCCACACCGCCCTTTAACAGGAGCTCAAAAGCTTCTTCCCCGTCACCGGCTTCTATATAGTCCACAAAGTGCCATTTTTTACTGGCGGTGAGGGTGTTCTTGATGATGTTCCTCATAATTCTGGAATCATCCACCACTAGGATTTTCATTGAAAAGCTCCAAAATTAGACGATATTCGGTATTCAATTATTGAAACCTAGAGTACCATGAAACACCTGGGTTCGCAAGAGTTGGTTTATATATCGGCAGAATGGGAGTTCAAAAAAAACAGCTTGCCCTATTCCAATCCTGCAGCTTTTTTGAGCCTGTTGGCTATGGTCCTACCCAAACCCGTTTCCTCAGGGAGTTGAGCTAGAATTCTAGTACATCCTCGTTGATCCAATTCATGCAGGGCTTTATAGAGTATATGGGCGTACTCTTCCAAACTCGTGACACCCTGGTACTCGGTTTCTGGAGGGAAATCCGTCCCCAGGTAGGTGTAGCACAGAACTCCTATTTTAGGATTTCCTTCAAAGCAGTCCTTTAATTCCTTAGGATCCCGGAAAAGGATCACCTCTGCGGAGGGTTTGTAATGGGGATACTTCATCCCTGGGGCCAAGGGCTTGGCATCTCCGGAAGGAAGTCCTTCCAAGAGTATTTCCACCGGAAGTCCTAAAACTTCAGCCAAGGTTTCCGCTTGAAGGCCTCCCAACCGGTAAATCCTGGGCTTTCCATCCACAAATCCCACAATGGTGGACTCTAAACCCACTTCCGCATCCAACCCCTGAATTATTCCATCCACCCGCCCCAACATGGCAAAACGAGCCATTTCAAAATTGGTAGTGGAAGGAAAACCAGACACATTGGCACTGGGGGCAGCCACGGGAACCCCGCAGGCTTTCAAAAATTCCTGGGCGATGGGATCTCTAGGCCAACGAATCCCCACGGTTTTCAAACCGGAAGTTACCAAATCCGGAACCTCCGGCAGTTTGGGCAGAACTAAAGAAAGAGGTCCAGGCCAAAAAGCCTCCATAAGCATCTCTGCTTCCCGGGGGATTTCACTCACCAAGGAACCGAGCATTTCTTTCCCTGAAATGTGAACTATCAGTGGATTGTCACTGGGTCTGCCCTTGGCCGAGAAGATTTTTGTACAGGCTGCGGGATTCAAAGCATTGGCCCCCAGGCCATAAACCGTTTCAGTAGGAAAAACCACCAATCCCCCTTTTCGTATTAAAGGAGCCGCAGAGGCCGCATTTTCAGGGGCAAAAATATTTGTTTTCATAATTATCTCTAAAGTATCTCTAAATGTTAGGATATTGAACTTTTTTACGTTATTTTTTGACAAAAGACAACAAATGCTAATATGATGATTTCAACGGAGAATGTCTATGAGTCTAATAGGTGTAATTAATTCTGACGCGGAAGTAAAATCCAAGATTGAAAAGGCTTTTTCCAGGGACAAAGATAAAACGTTTTTCCTCCATTACGCAGAAAAAATCGAAGATGGCCTGGAACTTTTAAATTTTGACCTTCCTGAAATCGTCATTTTGAACGCTACGGATCCCAATTTAGACGTGGATAACCTCATTAAAAAGATTCACGAAGACAGCTGGCTTCACAACTTCGGCATCATTGCCCTCTACGATAAACATAAACTGAAAGAAGCCGATCTAGTCAACAAACTCAAGGAATTGAACCTCCTTTCCACCATCGACCATAGTAATATTGTTTCAACCCTCTTCAACCATATTCAGCTTATGGAAAAAAATAGACAGATAATCTTCCAGTACGAGATGGGTCACACCATGTCCAAAAGGATCACGGGGAGCTTTATTATTGATAATGATGTGATGTCTGTCCCCGTTTATGCCGGTCTCGCAGCCACAATCTTGGTACAACGGGGCCTTCTTAGTCAAGAAAATAAACGAAACCTTCAAATTTCCCTGGCGGAATTGCTCCTGAATGGGATTGAACATGGAAATTGTAATATCAGCTTTGAAGAAAAAAACCAACATTTGATGACCGGGGGCAGCCTACCGGATCTGATCGCTGAAAAGTGTAAAAATCCCTCGGTGGCCAATAAAAAAGTTCATCTGGAGTGGGATCTGCGGCAGGATGAAACATTTTTTTATGTCCGTGACGAAGGAGCAGGGTTCGATGTGGAAGAGTATCAGAAAAAAATGAAAACTCGGAAGCAAGACGCCCTCCACGGCCGAGGAATCATGCTGGCAAAAAGCTTCGGTGGGAAACTTTCCTATAATAAAACCGGGAACGTGGCCATGCTCACCGTAACCCATGAGAAGACCACTAAAAGTGAACCTGTGGGCTTTGTGGGTGAGGAAGTTCTCCTCCCCCAGAAAGGAACTGTCATTTTTCGTCAGGGTGAAATTTCCAATTATATTTTTTATATCTCCAGCGGGCAATATACGGTGTACCACGACGATGTACCTGTTGGCATTCTGACCCCGGCGGATATTTTTATGGGAGAAATGTCTTTTTTACTAAATCACCAACGGTCAGCCTCCGTGGTGGCCGACACTCCCGGTAAAATAATAAAGATCGCTCGGAAGTCTTTTGTAAACTCCATTAGACAATATCCCCAGTACGGACTCTTCCTTTCCAAATTATTAGCTCGAAAACTTCAAAGAAACAATGAAACTCATACAAGAAAGCTGAAAAACGACTTGGCCACTTAGTTAATTATGATTAAACTGGTCAGAGTAATAATTCTGGAGGATTAATCATGCCCATCATTGCTGGAGTTCCCAAGGAAGCAACCCCTGGGGAACGGCGCGTGGCCTTGGTTCCCGCCCATGTTCCAAGTCTGGTAAAAGCCGGTCTGGAAATTTGGGTAGAAGCAGGAGCCGGGCTTTTATCTGGATACCCGGACGAAGAGTATTCGGAAAAAGGCGCCAAGATTGTAGATAGTTTTAAGACCATTGCAGATCAAGCCCAGATTGTTTTGACCGTTCGCTCTGGTGCGGCAGATGCCCAGGGACGGGTTCATGCTCAGGCTTTAAAACCAGAACAGGTAATCATCGGCACCATGGACCCCTGGGGTCCCCATGAAGCATTTGATAACCTTCAGAAGAACAAAGTGACGGTCTTTGCCATGGAATGGGTACCTCGGACCACCCGGGCACAGGCCATGGACGTGCTCTCCAGCCAGGCCAACCTAGCCGGTTACCGTGGCGTCCTCATGGGGGCAGACCTCCTTCCAAAAATGTTTCCCATGATGATGACGGCCGCGGGAACCATAGTACCTGCCAAGGTTTTCATCCTCGGTGCCGGTGTAGCCGGACTTCAGGCCATTGCCACCGCCAGAAGATTGGGAGCCGTGGTCTCGGCCTTTGATGTACGATCTGCGGTGAAAGAACAAGTGGAATCCCTGGGGGCGAAATTTGTTTCCTTTGACATCGGAGATGCCTCGGGTGCTGGCGGTTATGCAAAAGAATTAACCCCCGAACAGCAAGTGAAACAAAAACAGCTCATGGCGGAGTATGTGAAAGACATAGATGTGATTGTAACCACCGCCGCCATCCCTGGCCGTCCCAGTCCAAAACTCATTACCGAAGAAATGGTGAAATCCATGCCCGCAGGCAGCGTCATCGTGGACTTGGCCAGTGAAAAAGGTGGAAACTGCGAACTCACCGAGCCGGGAAAAACTGTGGTAAAACATAATGTGACCATTGCCGGGCCTTTGAATGTTCCTTCCACCGTGGCCTACCATGCGTCCCAAATGTATTCAAAAAATATTTGTAATTTCTTGGGACTTCTCATAAACAAGGAAAAAGCCTTAGTCATAAATAAAGATGACGATATCGTGGCAGCAACCTTGGTTACCATGAATGGCTTACCAGGTTCTGAAAGGGCTTCCACCACCCTCGGCTTAGGAGGTAATTCATGAACGCCGACCAAATCCACCTATTTCTCCAGATCATCACCATCTTCATCCTGGCGATTTATCTCGGAGTAGAACTGATCAATAAAGTTCCGTCCCTCCTCCACACCCCTCTCATGTCCGGTTCCAACGCCATCTCCGGCATTACGGTGGTGGGGGCCATCCTTTCCATGGGTCTAGCTGAACGCATCCCCGATCCCACCACCAAACTCATAGCCCTGATATTCTCTGGTTTTGCCATCTCCTTCGCCATGATCAATGTGGTGGGAGGCTTTTTGGTAACCCATCGCATGTTGGAAAAATTCAAAGCAAGGAAGAAATAATATGGACACATCACAAATCCTAACTCTGCTTGTGGATGTCCTCTACCTGGCAGGTTCTGTTCTCTTTATTCTCGGACTCAAGGGCTTGGGATCACCTAAAACCGCTGTGAAAGGAAACATCACTGGAGCAGTAGGTATGACCCTGGCCATCACCGGTGCCTTTGTAGATCTTTACAAACAACTTCTAGCAGCTCAGGTCAGTTTTCAATCCGCAGAAATCCTCCTCTGGTTCGCCACCGCCCTAGTTCTCGGAGCTGTCATCGGCGCTCTGCTCGCATTTTTTGTAGATTTCAAAGAAATGCCCCAACTTGTGGGACTACTGAATGGTTTCGGGGGCATTGCCTCCATTCTGGTAGCCGGAGGAATGATCCTCATTCTCTCCGGAACCGGTGAACAGGAATCCCTGGTATCCAAAATCGCCACCGCCGCCACAGCCATCATCGGTGCAATCACGTTTTTTGGCTCCCTCATTGCTGCGGGAAAACTTCAAGGCGTGGTCACGGAAAAACCCGTGCGGTACCAAGGCGAACAGATAGTCAAAGTTATCATGGTCCTTGTCGCCCTGTTTTTTTCCGCCGTCTATATCAACCCCGACATTCTCGGTGGCACTATTACTCCTACTATGGCCTTCTGGATAATCGTGGGAATCTCTTCCATTTTAGGACTCCTTCTGACCTTACCCATCGGTGGGGCGGACATGCCTATCGTTATAGCCCTTTTGAACTCCTATTCCGGTATAGCCGCAGCGGCTACAGGGTTCGTCCTCAGCCCTTCCAACGGGGTACTGATAATCGCCGGCGCCCTAGTCGGGGCCTCGGGAATCATCCTGACCATGCTCATGTGTAAAGCCATGAACCGATCTTTAGCCAACGTCCTCTTCGGGGGGATGGGAGAAATTATTGTAACAGAAAAGGGAGATGACATTTACGCCGGCAAGGTCAAATCAACCAACGCCGACGAGATCGCCAGCCTCCTAAAAATTGCCCAGAGAGTAGTAATCGTTCCTGGTTATGGGATGGCCGTTGGTCGAGCTGTGACTCCCGTTCGGCAACTTTTTGAGGCCATGGAAGCCGATGGGATCGAAGTGGAATTCGGCATCCATCCAGTAGCCGGTCGAATGCCCGGTCACATGAACGTGCTTTTGGCAGAAGAAAACATTCCCTACGATAAACTGAGGGAAATGGATGCGATTAACGGAACTTTCGGAAATACCGATGTGGTTCTTGTGATCGGTGCCAACGATGTGGTGAATCCCATCGCCCGGGAACCCAAAGGAAACCCCATAGCTGGGATGCCTATTTTGGATGTGGACAAGGCCAAGACTGTTATCAACTTGAAACGATCCCTTTCCCCAGGGTTTGCCGGGATCCCCAATCCCCTCTACGCCGCTGATAACTCGCTCATGTACTTTGCCGATGCGAAAAAAGGGATGGAAGATCTGGTAAAGGCTTATAAAGAAGCTTAAGGGGGTCACACCTCAAGTAGTTCGGCTTATAATTGGGGTCACACCTCCCTTTTTTTAGAGGTGTGACCCCCCTATAAACCTTCATTTATAGAAAAAGGCCCCTTTCGGGGCCTCCTTTATTGGTACAAACCGTCTATGGACAGATAACGTTCACCGGTATCGTAGTTGAATAACAGAACTCTACTTCCGGAAGGAATTTCTGAAAGTTTTTTCCTTAAAGCCGCCAATGTAGCCCCAGTGGATACCCCGGCAAATATACCTTCTTCTTTTGCAGCCCTCACTGCCATTTCATAGGACTCATCCTTACCCACCTGAATAGTTCCATCCAGAACCTCTTTGTGAAGATTCACAGGGATAAAACCGGCACCTATTCCTTGAAGTGGATGGGGCCCAGGTTGTCCGCCGGAAATCACTGGAGACAATTCCGGTTCCACTGCGAAGACTTTTAACTTAGGAAACCTCTTTTTCAGAACTTCCCCCACTCCCGTAATATGCCCCCCCGTTCCGACCCCGGTGATAAGATAGTCCAGCCCCTCGGGAAAATCCTTTAAAATTTCCTGAGCAGTGGTCTCCTGATGGACTTTGATGTTGGCAGGATTCTCAAACTGTTGGGGAATCCATGAATTAGGAGTCTGGGCAGCCAATTCCACAGCCCTAGCGATAGCGCCCTTCATTCCCTTTTCCCGGGGAGTCAGATCGAAACTTGCTCCATAAGCCCCCATAAGTCGTCGGCGTTCCACTGACATGGACTCAGGCATCACTAAGATTAACTTATACCCTTTTACCGCAGCCACAAGTGCCAGACCTATTCCAGTATTTCCACTGGTGGGTTCAATAATAACGGAATCCTTTTTCAAGATTCCCTGGGCTTCTGCGTCTTCCACCATGGCAAGGGCAATCCGATCCTTGATACTGCCGCCGGGATTAGACTTTTCCAACTTGATCCAAACCTCATGGGCATTACCAAAGAGGCGATTTATTTTTACATGGGGTGTATTTCCAATGGTGGAGAGAATATTTTCAACTTTCATTTCAAGCTCCTTTAGAGCTTAAATATAAAGGGGAGCCCACCGTAAGTCAATAGTTGATCATGTTGATCTGTTTGGTTTAGTATTTCTCAAAATTTATGCTTTGACAACTGAAATGTAATGACTCATGATATCTTGTAGGGTAATCCTTTGAAATCAAAACGATCCGTCTCAATTCAATTTCTCATTTCCATAGTTTTGATAAGTTTCTTAACCGCTGTGGTGGTTTCCAGTATCGTAGGATTGAATAGACGGGGAGATATTCAAGATGAAATTAAAAAAACCCTCGATGATATTGTCATCACCCAGGCAAATTCCTTAGCAGCGGGGATGTGGGATTTAAATTTTACCCAAGTGGAACTGCAACTTAAAGGAATCATACAACTTCCCTATATAAAATATGCCGGTGTCACCTATAGGGATTATAAACTTGAAGCCGGAGATCCTGAGGACAGCAACTCACTCCAAAAAATCAGCGAACTTCGATACGGGGGCCCCGATTCCACCGAACTGGTGGGTACTCTCACCCTAAAAGCAGACTTATCCCTGATCAATAAGACACTTTTTCTTCAATTTCTCAATGGTTTAGCCACAAAAACCGTGGAGAATTTAATGACTGCCATGGTTTTATTTATTCTTTTTAGCCGCTTGATCAACAGACCATTGGAACAGATTACCAAATACATTGAAGTTCTCGATTTACAAAATTTGGATAAGGCTCTTATATTACAGCGCAAAAACAGAAGAAGTTTGGATGAATTCGATGTGATTACCCACAGATTGAACACCATGAGACAAAACCTTCAGCAAACCTATAAATTGCAGAAACAAGCCGAAAGACTACTTAAAGATAAGATTAAAGAAATAGAATCAAAAAATGCGGAACTGGAACGATTTACTTATACCGTGAGCCATGATCTAAAAAGTCCTCTCATCACAATCAAAGGTTTCTCGGGATATATTAAAAAAGACTTGGAAAGTGGGGAATCCTCCAGAGCACTAAAAGATGTGGATAGAATTATTGCCTCGGTGGATAAAATGAACGGTTTATTGGAAGGTCTTTTAGAGCTTTCCAGGATTGGAAGAGTGGTGGACGCCACCAAAATATTTTCCATGGAAGAGCCCATGATTGAAGCCGTTGAACTTCTAGACGGGAGGCTTCGGGATAGTAATGTGACTCTGAATATTAACGCCCAATCCTGGCCGGAGGTGAAAGGCGACCAACTTAGAACCAGGGAAATATGGCAAAACCTCATAGAAAATGCCATTAAATATAGAGGAACCCAAAAAAATCTCTGCATAGAGATCGGTCATGTGACTAAAAACGATGAGACCGTTTACTATGTGAAGGATAATGGTGCTGGAATCAATCCAAATTACTTAGAGTCTATTTTTGGTCTTTTTGAAAAGTTAAACGTCCAGTCCGAAGGCTCGGGTCTAGGATTGGCCTTAATTAAAAGGATAGTGGACCTCCATGGAGGGAGAATTTGGGCCGAATCCCCAGGTGAAGGAAAGGGCAGCACTTTCTTTTTCACCCTCAGCGACCCCTTCGAGTCCAAAACCAATCATATATAAAAAAGACCCACTTTTCAGTGGGTCCTTCCAAATTAAACATGTTGAAATAAATGCTTACTTCTGACCTTTGTGTCCAGCGAGGATTTTTTCCACAGTATTGATTTCCAGGAAGTTAGACCCTTCCAAGTCCCCGGGAGTTCCGGCAAGTACCACAATCAAATCATCTTTTTTAAGATCGTTGTCGGTGAGCAGGTCTTCCAAAGACTGAGTCACCAGCTGAGCGGTGGTCTTAGGCAGGGGCAGGTAGTCGGGATAAATACCATAACTCATGGAAAGTTGACGGACAACTTTAGGATCATGGGCTTTCACGAAGACAGGAATGTCCGCTCGGTAGGTGGAAATGATCCGGGCAGAACGGCCGGTGAGGGAGTCGATGACCAAGGCTTTCACGGGAAGACTTTCCACCGCAGAAATGGCTGATTTGGACATATAATCCCGGAGTTGGTTGGTACTGTTGTACACAGGGTGATTCCGGAATTTCTCTCTGGTGGATTCCACTTGGAGAGCAATTCTGGTCATAACCTGCACAGCTTCCAGTCCATACTTACCGTAAGCAGTCTCACCGGAAAGCATAATAGCGTCAGTCCCGTCAAAAACGGCATTGGCCACGTCGCTGACTTCCGCTCTGGTGGGGCGGGGATTTTCAATCATGGTGTGCAGCATTTGAGTGGCGGTGATCACGGGTTTGGCTCTTTCGATGCACTTTCGGATCATCATCTTCTGCATAATGGGCACTTCTTCCGCAGGAACTTCGATACCTAGGTCACCACGGGCAACCATCACACCGTAGGCCACATCCAAAATTTCATCAATATTTTCCACACCTTGGCGGTTCTCAATTTTTGCAATGATCTTGGCTTTGGAACCATACTGATCCAAAAGCGCCTGAACATCCAAAACGTCTTGTTTATGGCGAACGAAGGAGTGAGCCACAAAATCCAAATCGTGATCTGCGGCGAACTTAATGTAGTTCCGATCTTTTTCTGTTATGGAAGCCAGAGTCAAAGAAACTCCAGGAACGTTCACGGATTTTCTATTTTTGATTTTACCAGAATTCCCAATTTTAACAGCCAGGAAATCTTTGGTCTTTTCCACCACTTCCATGGCGGTTTCACCATCGTCAATGAGAACCTTGGCTCCCAGAGGCACTTCGCGGACAAATCCATCGTAGTTGGTGGCGAAACCTTTTACTCCGGCAGGGACAGTAGTGGCAAAAATCTTAATGATTTCGCCTTCTGTGATTTCAATAGGGTTCTCAATGCCCGCAGTTCGGACTTCAGGACCTTTGGTATCCAAGAGCAAGGCGATTTTATCGCTGATTGCCCGGACGTTGTTGATCACCTTTAAGGTGTCGTCTTCTTTTTGATGAGCGGTATTGAGCCGCACCACATTGACCCCGGCTTCATGAAGAGCCCGGATATGTTCTATTTCGCAATTCATGTCCGAAATAGTTGCCACGATTTTAGTCTGTTTTTTGACCATGGTTCCTCCGATGGGCCCACAGGGGCCAATTCGGTACGTATTCTAGCCACCAAAGGACTTTAAATCAAGACCCGAAGTTGTTTCGCTTTTCAATCTTGCACTTTCATTCCAATCAACTATAATAAACCCCATACCCGTCATTCAGGCGGCAGAGGAGATTGAATGATACTTATTATTGGTGGAATCTTAGGATTAGCCCTTTCAGGGGGCTTCTATTATGGATTTAAAAAAAATGCATCAAAAATTGAAACCATTAAAGCAACAAAAACATCCAACGCTAAAGAGCTTCTAACAACTGCCGCCGCTGTGGGTGCAGAACTGGGTACCGGAAGTTTTCGCGAAATGGTGGAGTTAAAAGGTAAAATCACCTGTAACAACCCCTTACGGTCTGAGTTATCCAATCAACCCTGTGTTTGGTACTCGTATACCGTTTCTCGGGAATATGAGGAAACCGTTATTGAACCGGATTCCGAAGGTCGCCAAGTACAACAAACCCGCAGGGGAAGTGAAGTAGTGGCCTCCAACATTCGATCCACGCCTTTTGAAATCCTTGATAATACAGGCAGTATTACCGTGGATCCAGAAGGGGCCGACATCCAAAGTCTTAAATCCCATTCCAGCTTTCAGCCGGGAGATCCTACTTCAGGCTTTCGTATTGGTAATTTTCTGTTAAACCCTTCAGCGGGTTTTCTTACCGGTGGAAGACACACCTTGGGTTATCGCTCTGAGGAATTTGTCCTCCCCGTGGATAAAGATGCATTCATTGTGGGTGAAGCCTCCGACGAGTCCGGCACCGTAAAAGTAAAAAAACCTGAAAAATCCAATAATTTGTTTCTCATCACCACCAAATCGGAAGAGGAAATAATAAAGGCCGCCGTGGGAGCAGAAACTGGTTTTCTCATAGGAGCTATCGTTTTAGGAATCGGGGGCTTGACAGCGCTTATTTTCGGGATTATTAATATCCTTAACCCCTAGTCTGTCCAGGCTTTGACAATGGTGTTTTTTTCTGTTATTATACGCTCATGCCTGAACTAACAGTGGGAACGACAGAAACCCAATTTCGAGTTAATCAAAAAATCGTTTACCCCCTCCAGGGCGTAGGTCATGTTAAGGAAATCCAAAAAAGAGATTTCCGGGGTAAAACCTTACTTTATTATCAAATTTATTTGAAAGTAACGGACATGACCGTCATGGTCCCTGTGGATAAGGCCGTAGAAATAGGTATCCGTAAGATCGTGGAAGAAGATGAGGCTCAAGAAGCCCTCCGCATCATTGGAATGGAATCCGAACCCTTAACCACCGATTGGAAACTCCGGTATCAGATGAATTTGGACCTGTTAAAACACGGCGCTGTCACGGATATTGCCTTAGTGGTTAGAAATTTATACCATCGCAGCAAAGTGAAGGAACTTCCCGTTCTGGAAAGAAAACTTTACGACAGCGCTCTAAAAATCCTTGTGGATGAGATCACTTTTTCCTTGGAAAAGCCTCAAAACGAAGTTGAAGAACTAATTTTTTCCAAACTGGAAATTGAAGGCAGCTAATGACCACGACGCCCCTTCCCATTAAAGCAGCTTTTCACGCATTGCGAGAATACTGTCAGGAGGAAGGGGAATCACCTACCCTGATAAAGCTGCACAAAGAAGGGGCTAGTCCTTTTCAAATTCTAATTTCTACCCTTATATCCCTGCGAACTAAAGATAATATCACCCTGGCTGCCTCTAACCGATTATTCGCCAAAGCATCAACTCCGGAAAAAATGGCACAACTCACGGAAGAGGAAATATCAGAACTGATTTTCCCAGCAGGATTCTATAAAACAAAAGCAAAACAAATTGTGGAGATATCAGAAAATTTATGGAAGAATTTTAACTCCGTTGTCCCCAGTTCCCAGTCTGAGCTTTTAAAGCTCCCCGGTGTTGGCAATAAAACTGCCAATTTAGTACTCAACCTGGCCTTTAATCTCAAAGCCATTTGCGTGGATACCCATGTACATCGCTTTTCCAATCGGGCAGGATGGGTGAGCACCCAATCCCCTGAAGAGACAGAAAAAGAACTGATGAAAATCCTTCCAGAAGAGTACTGGATTGAAGCAAACGAACTGATCGTCACCTTTGGACAAGAGGTTTGTACTCCCGCAGCTCCGCGATGTTCCGCTTGTATGTTTCTCTCCTTTTGTCCAAAAATTGGCGTCATGACGGTAAGATAGTTTTTCTATTTCCATCCTGTGAGCAAAAAAAAACTGGCCTCTTGGGCCAGTTTTTTAATTTCCAGTGAAATTATTCCTTAACGATCAGCAGAGTTTTTGTATCCAAAAGCAGATGAAGATCCGCAGGTTTGTGTCCATGATCTTTAATCAGTGCAAAGTGAATTCGCCCCTTAGAAGGCTTGAGATTAATAAGGACTGCCACTTCTTCCACAAAATTCTTCAGCACTTCAGGCACGTCGTGGGCCAGCTGGGCGTCAGATTCCTTATCCAAAGATATGGAAAACCAAATTTCCAGATTTTGCGCTAAGGCAAAGGCTTTAAAAGCCTTAATATCCGCAGGAGTACTGTGGGCAAAGTCAAACTCATCGATGATGACTGTATTTGCTTTAAACGCCCCTTCTTTAATCCGGGCATTCAAACTTTCAATCACGTGGGTGGTACTGGAGGCTTTCTGATCGTTGAAGTTCATAATCGTACGATTTCTGATCACATCATCGTGGACAGCCATAGCCCCTTCCAAGTGTTTTAACTTGGAAATTTCCGTGAAAATCTCTTCGTAATAAGCCAAAATATGGTCAGGTCTCTGGGAAAATGTCACGTGAATGACATGCTTGTCCTGAAAAAGCTTATCGATGGCCAAATGCACTAATGCTGCAGTTTTGCCTGTCCCCTGACGAGCGGCGAGAACACCAATATTTCCAATTCCGACTCCACCATGGGTGGAGTCATCCAGAATCCTTAAAGGGCTTTGTTTGATTAACTCAGATTTTACCATGGGGATCTCCTTATTTCTGGTCAGCTTTTCGCTTGGCTTCGTAGGCTTTTTTCAGGTCTTCAGACACGTTGTTAGGAACCTTGCCGTATCTCAGGAATTCCATGGTAAACTCCGCCTTGCCCTGGGACATGGACCGGAGAACTGTGGAATAACCGAACATCTCAGAAAGGGGTACTTCCGCATCAACCTGACAAAATTGACCATCTTCAGTGGAAGTCAAAATCACACCACGGCGTTGGTTAATGGAACCGAAAATGTTTCCCTGGAACTCAGTAGGACCTTCCACCACAACTTTCATCAAGGGCTCCAAAATTATTGGTTTTGCCTTTAGATAGGTTTCCCTGAATGCACCAATAGCGGCTTGTTGGAATGCCAGGTCGGAAGAGTCCACGGGATGCCATGCACCATCATTGATGGTCATCTTCACACCCACGATGGGGAATCCAATCAGAGATCCTTTGTATAAGGAGGACTGAAAGCCTTTATCACAGGAAGGAATGTATTCATTGGGAATAGACCCACCCTTAATATTGTCCACAAATAGATAATCGGCTTCAGCGTAAGGAGCCATACTACCAGCTACCCGGGCGTATTGACCGGAACCACCCGTTTGCTTCTTGTGTGTATAATTAAAGTCGGCCACTTCCGTGACGGTTTCCCGATAAGCCACTTGGGGCATACCAGTCGTTACTTCACATTTATATTCCCGTTTCATCCGTTCCACATAAACTTCCAAGTGAAGTTCACCCATTCCCTGGATAATGGTCTGATTGGATTCTTGGTCCACAAAGGTTCTGAAAGTAGGATCTTCTTTTGTAAATCTATTGAGAGCTTTAGCTAATTGGTCTCCAGATTTTTTATCCACCGGGGTGATAGAAAGGGAAATCACAGCCGCTGGCACATACATGGAGGTCATGGAGTAGTTCAAAGAAGGATCGCAGAAGGTATCACCGGTGGCGCATTCCACACCAAAGAGGGCTACGATGTCCCCGGCTCCGGCTTCTTCGATATCCTCGGTATGGTTGGCGTGCATCTTCATCAGACGGCCGACCTTGAATTTCTTCTGGGTTCGGATGTTGTAGAGCTCCATCCCCTTCTTCACTTCCCCTTGGTAAATTCGAACGTAAGTCAATTGACCGTACTGTCCGTCATCCAATTTAAACGCCAGAGCGACGGTCTTCATGCTGTCCACAGCCTGGAGAGTCACTTCGGTTTCGTTATTGTCCAGGTCAAGACAAGTCACTGGTCGGTCTTTGGGAGAGGGAAGGAACCGGGTCACCGCATCCAACAATAGTTGAACACCCTTGTTTTTATAAGCTGAACCTAAGAAAACTGGGGTGAGGGTAAGAGAAATACAACCCTTTCTCACCGCATCGTAGATCATTGCTGGGGGCATTTCTTTGCCCTCCAGGTAGGCCTCAGCCAGATCATCGGAGTACATAGAAACCGCATCGATCATCTTTTCCCGATATTCTTCAGCCTGTTTGGTGTATTCGGTGGGGATATCTTTTTCAATGATATCCATTCCATCCTCGCCTTCAAAGTAGTAGGCTTTCATGGTTACCAGATCGATGATTCCTTCGTGCTTATCTTCAAGACCAATAGGGAGCTGCATCAAAATTGCGTTGTGATTCAGTTTTTCAATAAGTTGATCTTTTACTTTAAAGGGATTGGCACCGGTACGGTCACACTTGTTCACGAAGGCTAGGCGAGGAACGGAATACCGTTTCATCTGACGATCCACCGTGATGGACTGGGATTGAACTCCGGCTACGGAACAAAGAACCAGAATAGCCCCGTCCAGAACCCGAAGTGACCTTTCCACTTCGATGGTAAAGTCCACGTGACCAGGGGTATCGATAACGTTTACAAAGTAATCTTTCCAGGAAACTGCGGTGGCAGCGGACTGAATGGTGATTCCCCGCTCCCTTTCCAACTCCATGGAGTCCATAGTGGCTCCCACTCCATCCTTACCTCTCACTTCGTGAATGGCATGGATTCTTCCTGCGTAAAATAGAATACGTTCGGTAAGAGTTGTTTTTCCCGAATCGATATGGGCAGAAATACCGATATTCCGCATCTTGGAAATGTCCATTTTCATAAAAGCACAGACCTCGCTAAAATAATTGATTAACCAATAGATTCCCCGCATTATAGGGAATCTAAGGGTCCTATTCAAGTCCTAAGCAGGTCTGTTTTTTTTTACTTTCTAATTAATCTGTCCTGAATTTCCGGAAGAACTGTGGCCTGCTTCTGGGAAGTTAACCTGGCAATCCATTGATCCTGCAATTCTATCAGATCCAGTTCCCCCACTTCCATTTCTACCATGGATCCCCCAAAACTGGGAATGTTCCGGGTGATGCGAAACTTATCCCCCGCTTTAGCACCCTGGGAGTTCCGTAAAACCACCTTGTAATCCCGACCGCTGGAAAAAGCCAAGATGTACCCATCTCCGCCAATTTTTCCCGCCAAGCCCAACAGATAATCCTGTAGGCGAAGCACCTCCTGGGTCTTTTGCTCAATTAGGAGGTCTTTTTCCGTAATAATCTGATTTTTCCCCTCCACCGCCTTGTCGATCAGGGGTAAAAGAGCGTCGGTTTTGGTTAATGCCCCCGCAGCCAAACTATCCACGGCCTGTAAAACACCGGGGATGGAATTTACATAGGGAATTTTTTTAAGCTCTGCCATGAGGAACCGGAGATCATCGAAATCTGCGGTAATAGAGTCCAGATACTCTTGGGTAAGTACCCCCTCCCTGATGAGAATCCCCGGATCAGTTAAGGATTTTGTTCCATTGGGGGCAATAACCTCTCCCACCAAGCTTACTATTTTTGGATCTTCAAAGAGAGGATTGTACTTGATCTCTTGATCCGCCAACTCTCTCTCCCGCCGATCGTTAAGCGTTTTTATGAGCACAGCCCTGGCTCTTTCCTGTTGCTGAACAATTCGAGTCCACTCATTTTTTTGACTGTTGAGGCGGTTTTCATAAAAAGTAGCCAGGTCTTCCCGCTGACGGTCGAAGAGTTTCTGCTGATTGTTGGTAAAAGCTTCTCGTCCTTGCAGAAGAGGGGCCAAATCGGATTCCTGGGTGGCCACTTTTTCTTGTAAGCCCTGCAATTCCAATTTTTTGGTCTCCAGTTGAGGCAGGTAGAGATTTCTAAGTATTTCCAACTGCTTCAAGCCCTCCGAGGCGATTTGACCAGAGGAAGTGGAAGCATCCACTAGACCGGACTGGAGGAATGCCTCCTTTTTACTGGAGATATCCAAGGTAATCCGTTGTTCCTGCTGGCGAAATTCATCACTAAGTCTTTGTATTTCCCGTGTGAGGGTGGCCAAGGTGGCACGGTCTTTTTGAAGTGCATCGAAGGCTTCTCGGATCTTTAATTCTTCAAAATCCACCACCTGGACATCGAATTTTTTATTTCCCTCTTCAATGGCCAGATAAAGAATCCAGGCCCCAGCCCCCACCAAGGCAAAAAACCCCAGCATGAGCAGGGTGACGAAATAGCTTCGATTTTTTTTAGTCCCTGCAAACTCCGTTTCCAGATTGTAAAATTCCCCCCCAGCCGGTTCGTGGGAAAAGGGTACATTGAGAAAACTTTCTTTTGTCGTATCGATCAATTGATTTACTTGGATGTCATTGCCCATATACCGTTCCAATTACTGGGTGCTGCGCGGCCCCCGATTCTCTCTAAAAAGACCTGGGATAATTCCAGACCAACTTTACTCATCAATTTTTCCGCCGTGGGCCAATCACCCCTGTAGTAGGCTTCGAGACCCTCGATATGTCCCAAAAGTTGTTCTTTCAACTCCGGGGTCAAACTCTTTCTTTCCACTGGCCAGTAGACTTTTTTACCTTCCGTTTTCCCTTTCACCTGCACCGTATCCAGCTCCACAAACCAATAGTCGCCGGAGTCCGCCTCCACCTCGTTTTTTACAAACCCTGAGGTAATCACCGGTACCTGATAAACCCTGGTCAAACCCTCCAGCCGACTGGATGAGTTCACATTGTCTCCAATCACCGTGTTGGTCATCCGTTCGTAGGAGCCGATATTCCCGTAAAAAACCTCACCCCCATCGATACCCACACCCACTTCCAATAACACGGCTTTGTAAATATCCTCTTCCATGGGGGTCAATTCCCCCCGGTTTTGGAGAATGCTGTCTTTTTTCGCTCTCATAGCCGCCCTTAAATCAGAAGCTACATCTTGAATAAGGTAGGCGGACTGGAGTGCCTTCAGGGACTTCTTTTCATAGGCCCCGTCGAGGGTCCCGTAAACGGCCAAAAGGGCATCTCCGATGATGGATCCCACGATTCCATCTTTATCCTGGATGTGGCGAATGGCCTTATCGTAATGGAGATTGAGAAGTTTAATAATGTCATTTCCCAGGGTCTCGGTCATGAAAGTGAAACCCCGTATATCGGTGAAAAGGATGGTGAGAATCTTTTTAGTCCCCTCCAATCTAATGGTTCTATCCTTATAGGCTCTGGTGGCCACGTCCTGGGTAACGAAGCGACGAAAGATACTCATAAGGTTTTTCACTGTCACCGACAGGGAATTGAAACTCATGGCCATGTAGGTAATATCATCGCTAGGGGCGTTAGGCAGGTCGATTAAATCCAATTCCTGAGTTCTCTGCATGGCCATGAGACTCTCGGTGATCCGATCCACGAATCGGAACATGTGGCGGAGAACCAATACCGCCACCAAAGTCACCATGAGGGTGAAAATTAAAATAATCAGGGCGATGGTCCAGAAAACTCTCATGGAATCCTCATTGAACACATCCTGATCCTCGGCTCTCACGAGGAAAACATCCCACCCGGCCTGGTATTTGTAAATGGCTTTATATTGATACTTTCCATCGGTAAAGTTAAATTTACCTTCATTTACCTTTTCCAATTTCAACTGATTTATCCCTGCCAGGGCTTCTGAATCGGGAAAAACCTTCCAATCCAAATCCGGACTGGCGAAAAACAAGAGGCTCCCATCGGGATATACCGCAAAGGAACTGGAACGGGACCTTTTCAGATTGTGCAGGGAATTATCTCTTAAAACCTTGGCACTTTTACTCAAATCCTTTTCATAATTGGCGTAGATTTCGTATTGATTCCCCGTGAAAATGAAAAGCTCCGTCAAATCCCTCACCAGAAGGGTATTGAGCAATTTAACCTGCTCCCCCCGGTTCATCACCAAATTTATAAGGTTCGAACCCACATTGGAGGCCAGTAAAAGAAGAACCATCACCACCACAATCTTTACATGAAGAGGAATGACCCACACTCCCCCAACTTTTGTATATTTACTCACTATTTCTCCCCAGTCTAAGTAATTCTAATATCCATAATTCTGTCGATAAAAGGTTTCACCGCCTCCTCGAACGCATCTTTTTCAATTTCATTCACCTTGATTGTCACAATGACATGGTCCGAATCTTCCCCTAAGAATGTAGCCAGGGAAATCACATTCCCCCCTTTCGAAGCGATGGCGGCAGCCAAGGATGCCAACTCGCCTTTTTTCTCAGGAATAACCAGGGTAGCGCGTAGCCCCTTCTCCCGGGCACCGAACATTTCTATAAATATTTTGAAGAGATCGCTCTCGGTGATGATTCCCACCAAGTGACTATCCCTTACCACAGGGAGTCCGCCGATGTTGTTATCCGCCATAATCCTTGCGGCTTCTTCCACGGGGGTATCCTCGTGAACCGTAAGAACATTGGAACACATGACCTCGGCGACCTTCAGCTTAGAAAGCAGATAGCTCATCTCATAAGCATCCAGGGTCGTCGCCGGAGAGGGGGAAGCATAAATCAAATCTTTTTCCGTGACGATTCCCACCAAGTGATTCTCTTTGCTGAGCACAGGGAGTCTGTGTATTTTTTCCCGTCTCATGATGCTTTGAGCTTCATAGACCGGAGTTTCCGGATGAACCGTGATGGGATTATGGGTCATACGATTTCCTACATTCATGGTAAACTCCCTCCCCCTTAGTTTAAGCCAAAAATGTAAGAATTCCAAGATTAAGTTGTAATGTTAACAAATTTACTCGCAAATTTTTGATCGACTCCAGTAAGAAACTAAAAAACATGCACACCAGTGGGTAATGTTGTATAATGTTCCAATAAAAGGAGTTTCGCATGAAAAAAATGATTCCATTTCTAGTCTTGGTTAGTCTCTCGATATTTTCCCTGGAAGCCCAGAAAATCACCTGGGGACTGGGACCTGATATTAGTTTCTCCAGTACAGGGGAAACTTCCGGTACTAATAATGCGTCAAAAAATGACCTCAGATTTGGCGTTTTTGCCCCCATTTTTCTTTCTGAGGCCTGGGAAGTGACCCCTACTTTGGCCGTAAGCCAGCACTCAGAGAGCGATCCAAGCAATTTTGCTGGCGGTATAAGTACTGATTTATCCCAGTGGGGAGTTTCTCTCGGAGCCGGAGCTTATTACAATTTTATCAAGGCAGGCCCTGTGTCCATCAAAGCCGGAGCTCAAGGAAGTTTCTCCTGGGG
>CAZUXL010000001.1:11816-27340 GCA_964624355.1 uncultured Spirochaetales bacterium | reverse complement strand
AGGGCGCTCAGGGAATGGAGAATCGTGGTTTTTCCCGCCCCATTGGCCCCTATGAGGGAAACAATCTCTCCCGTACCCACTTCAAAATCCACCCCGTGGAGGGCCTGGATCGAACCATAATTTACCTTGAGATTTTGTACCTTAAGCATGGAGATGCACCTCGTCCCCTAAGTAGGCTCTAATGACCTCAGGATTTTTTGAAATCTCATGGGGAAGACCGGTGGCGATGGTGCGACCGTAGTCCAGAACCTGAAGCCTTTCACAGATTCCCATGACCAGGGACATGTCGTGTTCAATTAAAAGGATGGTCAGGTCGAACTTTTCCCTGATAAACCGGATCAGACCCATGAGCTCTTTGGTCTCCTGGGGATTCATCCCTGCAGCAGGTTCATCGAGCAGTAGTACTTGAGGCTTGGTCGCCATAGCCCGGACAATTTCCAATTTCCGCTGTTCCCCATAGGGAAGGTTCCCGGCATGGGTTTCGGCCCGGTGCTGGATTTGGAAGATTTCCAACATCTCCATGGCATTGTCCCGGATCTCCTTTTCTTTTTTATGAAAGGGGGGAAGGCGCAAAAAGGAGGAAATTAAAGGGTAGGTTTGCCGACTATGAAATCCAATGGCCACATTGTCCATGACGGAAAGGTTTTTGAATAAGCGGATGTTCTGAAATGTCCTGGCGACCCCTTTTTGGGTAATCTTGTAACTGGGAAGGCCGGATACCACTTCCATGGAATTATCCGAAGGTTTAACCACTGATACGGTCCCCGATGTGGGAGTGTAGACCCCGGTGAGCATATTGAAAACCGTGGTTTTACCCGCTCCGTTGGGTCCAATAAGTCCCACCAGTTCCCCGGTTTTCAACTCCAGAGAAAAGTCCGCTACCGCCCGAAGACCTCCGAAAACCATATTCAGATTATCTGCTTTCAGAATGGTCATTTTCCCACACCCCCGGTTTCTTTTTTCCTGAAAAAGGTTTTATCCAAAAGCGTTCTGATGGAAAATTCTTTATTCCCCAGAAGACCCTGAGGCCGGAAGAGCATCATGGCAATCAAGGCTGTGGCGATAAATAGAACTTTGTTATCCTTTATAATGGCGGGGGTAAAACTTAAAAGAGACTGGAGAATGATGTAGAAAAATCCCGCCGCCACGGTTCCGGTGAGACTGCCCATCCCCCCCAAAACAATGATGATCAAAAAGTCGATGGACTTGATAAAGTTAAAGTCGGTGATATTCATGTAACCTTGGATGGGGGCATACAAGGCTCCCCCGACTCCGGCGATGAAAGCGGAGATGGTAAAAGCCAGGACTTTATACCGGGAAATGGGAACCCCCATGGCACTGGCGGCGATTTCATCTTCCCGAATCGCCAAAAAAGCCCGGCCGTGACGGGAACGGATAAGGAAAGTCAAAAGGGCGAGAACCACCAGCATGGTTCCAAAAACCCAAACAAAGCCCAAGAGTTCCTGGGAAGGTCCACTACCGTACCGGGTGATGTCCTTGAGCCCCGCAGCGCCTCCGACGATAGTAATTTTAGCGTCCATATCCCATCCCAGGAACTGACGGCCAAAGGCGGCGACCCCATCATCCAAATTGGTCAGAACGACCCGAATAATTTCGCCAAATCCTAAAGTCGCGATGGCTAAATAATCCCCCCGTAACCTGAGGGCGGGAATGCCGATTACAAGTCCAAATAGGGCGGCGATGATGCCCCCAGCCACCAGGGCTAGCAAAAAGACGCCCCCATTCAGGGGAGCATTGGATCCATGGGTGGCCAGAAGTACGATGGAGGAGGTATAGGCCCCTAAGGCCATAAACCCGGCGTGTCCCAGGGCCAGTTGTCCTGTGAAGCCCGAAATTAGGTTGAGCCCCAGGGAAATAATGATATAAATTCCCGCTAAGGACAGAATACGAGCCGTATATCGGTCGATGATCTGTTGGCTAACAAGGAAAACCAGGAGTCCGAAGACCCCCAGTATTGCCGCAAATGTGAGAAAATTTAACGGGGTTTTTGAAATAGCCATCAAACCTTCTCCCTCTGGTTTTTCCCCATAATTCCGGTGGGTTTAATCAAAAGCACCAGGATTAAAATAGTAAAAACTACCGCATCGGAAAGCTGGGTGGAGATAAAACCCTTGGTCAGGGTTTCCGCCACACCCAGGATCACCCCACCGATCATGGCTCCGGGAATGGATCCAATCCCCCCCAGGACCGCCGCCACGAAGGCTTTGAGGCCGGGCATGAGTCCCATGTAGGGATCGATTTGGGGATAGGAGGTGGCGTAGAGCATCCCCCCCGCCGCCGCCAAGGCTGAGCCCACGGCAAATGTGACGGATATGATCCTGTCCACGGAGATTCCCATAAGGCTTGCGGCTCCCTTGTCAAAAGACACTGCCCGCATGGCCTTCCCTACTTTGGTAAAATCCACCAGCCAGGTGAGGCCGCCCATGAGCAGGAGGGATACGGAAAATACCACGATTTTAAGGTTGGAAATGCTCACATCCCCCACCACCAGGTTAACGATGGGCATAGTCGGAAATTCCCGGGGATTCGGCCCTACGAAGGGCAGGGCTTTCATGAAATTCTGAAGAAAAAGACTGATTCCGATGGCGGTGATCAGGGCGTTGATCCGGGGAGCATTCCTCAATGGCCTATAAAAAGCCTTCTCCATTCCCACACCTAACAGGGCAGCAAAGGTCATGGAACCTAAAAAGGCAGCCAAAAGACCCAGGGGGGAAGGCCCCAATAAAGTCAGGAAAAAGTACCCCACGTAGGATCCCACCATAAGGACTTCTCCATGGGCGAAATTAATGAGCTTCACGATACCATAGACCATGGTGTAACCCAGGGCGATCAGGGCGTAAATCCCCCCCAAAGCCAATCCATTTACCAGCTGTTGGGCCACCTGGGTCAGTTGAGAAGTTTCCGTTACCATAGAGTCCTACAATAAAGTATAGAAATGCCTTTGGCAAGCGAAATACACTCGACACAGGGAGAGGTGTGACCCCATTCACCCGCTTTGGGTACAAGGCTAATCAAGCCTGGGGTCACAGGTTCTTCTATTGGTATTTTTTGATACCGAGGCTTTTTATATCAAATAGATTTTTGATTTATTAACGCTGAAGCCCAGTTGAGGGCTATATTTGAAAGTTCAAGGGCTTCTTCTGCCTCTTCTTCTCCCCAAATTAGTGACCCTTCTTCATACCTTCTGACCGCTGCGAATTCTGATAGTCTTGAAATTTCATAACCAAAGGGGGGCTCACAGTCTCTCGGGATCTTGGCTAAAAGGACTCCCAAGTCATGCACCAAGGGTACAGGAACTTTTTTATAGACTAAAACCGATTTAAGGGTCTTTTCTAAAACCTGTGGAATGATAAAAAAGAAATTCTCGCCTCTTATTCGGCCTAATTTGAGACCTTCCAACAAAAACTCTGCTGTTCGACCATCGTCTTCGGCGATTTGTAACAGTTCCTTTGAATACTCGGGTTTAAAAAGTCTTTCCTGAGCTGAGGGACTCATGACCATTCCCCGGAAAGCAAACGACCTTCTTTTCGGATTAATTCACAGACCCCACCTTGATTTACTCTTTGTTTAAATTCTTCCAAGGTATAAAAAAGCAAATCCATGGGCCAAAGTTGTCCTGTGGGAGGAGAGATATAGAGATTCTTTCTCGCTGTCTCTAAGATTATTTGATTAGGAAAAATCAGGGCTAGGTCCAAATCTGAGGCTTCGGTCATTTCACCTCTGGCAGCAGATCCAAAGAGAACTAAAGACTGGGGTTCGCACAGGGAAAGGATCCATTGGGTCTTTTCTAAAATTAACTTTTCGGTTTCTGAGGACGTTAATAATTTCGGTGCCAATAGTCCCATGAGGAAAGTCTAACGACCTAAGAGTTAATGGTCAAGTTAAGTTGTGGCGATACAGCCGAAGCGTTCCGGTCCCCCGGCGCCATTATTAAACAATAAAAAAGCACCCCTATTATGGGATGCTTTTTTCTAAATGCTCGTTTGTTAGGGGTTCACGGTTCCTGCGTACTGGGTTCCGATCTTTCCATCGGCGGTCTTGATCAGTTCCACCATCACGGCGGACTTTACAGTATTTCTGTTGGCATCAAAGGAGATGTTACCTGTGACATATTTACCGTTGGTCAAAGCCAGGGCATCCCTAATGGCTTTCCGGTCAGTGCTTCCGGCTTTAGCAATAGCTTCTAGAAGGATCTTAGTGGCATCGTAACCCAGAGCAGCCAGGGCGTTTGGAGTCTCGCCGTGTTTAGCTTTATAGGCAGCTACGAAAGCTTGAACGTCCGCATCTTGAGCATCGGGGGAGTAGTGGTTGGAATAGAACGAACCCACCACTTCTTCACCGGCGTTTTCGGCAATGGAATCCCAGCCGTCAGCACCGAGCATGGGAACGGTGATTCCTTGTGCCCGAACTTGTTTCGCAATCAAAGCCACTGTGGAGTAGTAATCAGGAATGAAGAGAACCTGGGGATTGGAGGCTTTGATCTTGGTGATCTGAGCATTGAAATCCTTGTCTCCGGAGTTGTAACTCTCGGCAACCACAGTTCCACCCTTGGCTTCAAATCCTTTTTTGAAGTTTTCCAACAGACCCTTGGAGTAGTCATTGGATACGTCATAAAGAATGGCCGCAGTGGTGGCTTTCAAAGTATCTGCGGCGTAGTTGGCCACAACCATTCCCTGGAAGGAATCTTTGTAACAAGCGCGGAAGATATAGTCGCCAGCGTCAGTGACGGTGTCATTGGTGGATGTGGGGGTGATGAGGGGGACACCTTCGGACTGAGCTTGGCTGGTGATAGCCAAGGTACATTTGGAAGTCAAAGCACCCATGATTCCCACTACTTTGTCCAAGGTTACCAGTTTGGTGAAGGCATTGGTGGTTTTTTCGGGACTTGCTTCATCGTCTTCCACAATGAGTTCCACCATTTTCCCGTTGATTCCGCCCTTGGCGTTGATCTCTTCCACGGCCATTTTGGCAGCATTAGTGGTCTGAATTCCGTAAACAGAAATCACACCGCTGATGGGTTGAATGGTTCCGATCTTGATGGTCTCGGTGGTGGCTGTGCATCCGGCCAGAACCAAGGCGAATACAGCGAGAACTGCAGAAAAGTTCTTCATAGAATCTCCTTTTTTTAAATTCGCCCTTGGGCAAACTCTTTAGAGGATAGTTTACTGGGATAAATTCACCCACGTCAAGGAGAATCCGTCTTTTTTATGATAAGATGATTTAGGAATCTAATAATGAATACACCACTCACTCAGCAAATCAACTTCCTTCTGGAAATAGATAAATTAAAGTCAGTCCTGCGAAGAAACTACCTGGTGGACGGAAGCCGGAGGGAGAACACGGCGGAACACAGTTGGCACCTGGTCCTCTTCGCCTTAACTCTTTTTGAATATCGTCGGGATCCAAACTTGAATCTGGAAAGAATCCTTAAAATGTGCGCCCTCCACGATTTGGTGGAAGTCTACGCCGGGGATACTTTTTTTTGGGATGAACAGGGCAATGCGGACAAGTTTGAAAGGGAGACCGCCGCAGCGAAAAAACTTTTTTCCATCCTCCCCCATGAACAAGGAGAGAACTTCCGTCTTCTCTGGGAAGAATTCGAAGCCTCAGTGTCCCCCGATGCTCTTTTTGCCAACGCAGTAGACCGGCTGGCCCCGGTTCTCATGAACTCCGCCAATGGGGCGACGAGTTGGCGGGAAAATGGCATCAAAGCTTCCCAACTCAGGGAAAAAATGACGGTGATTGGAAAAGCAGCCCCCGTTTTAGGAGAGCTGCTGGAGGATTTGATAAAAAAGGGTGTAGAAAAGGGCGATTTGATCAGTTAAGAGAGAAGTAACAACTACTCCTTGTTCTTATTGCCAGGCGACCGAGGTGGCCGCCCTCCACCAAAATCCCGCCTTTCCGTGGTTTTAGGCTTTGGGGGCAATTTCTGCCGATCAGGAGCCTTGAGTCCCGGCGCGGCACTGGTACGGGGTACTGGTGCGCCCTCTGGCCGAGGTCCTCGATTTTTAATAATCAAGCCGTCTAAAAACCTACGGAGAACCTGATCCCCCGCTTCCCGATAGTTGGCATCGGTCTCACTACGAAAAAAGGCTGAAAGTTCATTTTCACTGATGGAAAAATCCGTCAGCTTAATTATTTCCAGCATTTCCTCGGTTCTCAGGTTCAACGCCACCCGCAATTTTTTTAATATGTCATTATTAGTGAGCATATTAAGCTTTGACAGCGGTGAGTTCTATTTCCACCAGATGGTCGGGGTCAATTAGGGCACTCACTTCCACCATAGTCGTTGCTGGGCGGATGTCTTTGAAAAAAGCTCCGTGGGCCCGGGCGTAGTCTTCCCATCTTTTAATGTCAGTCACAAACATCCGGGTTCTAACGGTGTCCTCGAGTTTAAAGCCGTTAGCTTCCAGCAGCCCCTGGAGGGTTTTCAAAATAAAATCAGTCTGGGCGGCAGGATCCCCTTTGCCCACAACCTGACCGTCCTTGGTCGCAGTTGTACCAGAAAACTCAATGGTGTTGCCGATTTTCACGGCCCGGCTATAACCGATGATAGGTTCCCAAGTAGATCCGCTGGAAATATTTTGACGCATTTAAATTCCTCCGTTTGAAACAGTTCTACAGGGAAATAGGTGTTTTGACTAGACTTGTTTTTCTTCCTTTGTTTTAATAGGCCTCAAAATAGGAGAACCCCATGCACAATCCCTTCATTGTCACAGCTAAAGCCGGACCTGGAATCCAGAACCCTTGGACCGCATCCCTGGCCGGTCAGCCGGATCTGACTTTATCCATCCCCCCCCAATTCCAAGGTCCGGGTACGGGTTGGTCACCGGAAGATCTTTATGCCCAAGCCCTCTTAAACTGCTTGATTGCTACTTTCAAGGTTTTCGCTGAAAAATCCAACCTTAGTTTTGAAACCTTGGAAGGGGAAGCCGTACTCACCACGGGAAAAAACGAGAAAAATCAACTGATCATGAAAGCCATTACCCTAAAAGCTAAAATTACCGGAGCCTCTGACAAAGAAAAAGCCCGGATGCTTTTAGAAAAATCCTCAGCTAATTGTATCATTGCCAATTCAGTAGATACGGAAAAAACCTTGGTGTTGGAAATCTTATAATACCTCCCTCAAATATCTTCAAAGGGAGGCGTATCCTTTCGGAGGGGGCTGTGGATTTTTCTTAAGATTTGGGAGGCCTTTTGACCAATGCGGGAATCGGCACCTGCTAGGTTCAAGGCCTCTATAGCCCGGTCTCTACACTCCTGTTTTTTCCCCAACTTGTGGAGAGTCATGGATAGAAGTATTGTGGCAGATTTATGCTCTGGGAATAAGGCGACCAAAGCCTTTAAAATGGCTTCTGCTTCGGGATAATGCTTTTCTTTGTAGGCTTTCCGGGCTTCTTTGTTTAAATTTTGAATCAAAGCCCGGTTTCTCTTTTGTTTTAGAAGTTCCTCATCTGTGGGTTCACCAGTGTGGGTGTCTTCAGCGGAACATTGGAACTGCAGGATCGCCAAGGACTGATCATCCACTTGAGGAGCGCCCATGGAAAATTTCCTTAGGTCCATGGCCACGGCGTCCACAATTACCTTGGGGAGGTCTGGCCCCTTATTCAGAAGCGCATATTTGCGTATCAAGTTGATTAACCTGGTCTCTCCGTAGAGATCATCCAGAAAATTCCGCGCTTCGGTGATCCCATCGGTGTAAGCGATGATCAGATCCCCCGGTTCCAGGGCCGTGATGCCTTCCACCAGATCCACATCCTCCAGGGGTCCCAAAATCATCCCCGGGGTATCCAAAAGCACCACATCACTGCGGGCCTTATGATATAAAACCGCCGGATTATGTCCACAATTGGTATACCGAAGAGTGGAGGTTTCCAAATCCAAAATTCCAAAAAAAGCGGTAACAAAAAACCCTAATTCGTTCACGATGGGATGAAGAACCGTATTAACTTCCCGACACACCGCATCCGTAGCCACACCCCATCGGACCCGGGTTCTAAAGGCTGCCTTTACCAACATGGTAATCAGCGCTGATGGCAGTCCATGACCAGAGACATCCGCAATTAAAAGTGCATAGGCATTTTTGCCTACACGGATCAGATCATAGAGATCGCCCCCTACCTTATCTACAGACTGATAAGAGGCTGAAAACCGTAATTCATCCCGTAAAGGGATTTCCGGACCTTGGGGAAGAAGCTGAAGTTGAATGCGCCGGGCCGTTTCCAGATCCCGGTTCATTTCCTCGCTTTTGGCCTGCAAGGCTTCGTAAGCCCGGGAAAGATCCAAAGTCCTTCGCTCACCCTCCACACCGGATTCTCGAAGACGGGCTTTCCAATCCTCGTTGAGGGCGTTGATAATCTGACCTATGGCTGAAAGCAGCTCTGGGGAATCATCCTGAGTCGGCGCAAAATTGGATTCCAAGGGACTCCAGGATGCCAAATGAAGAGCAAAACTCCTGAGGGCCTCCCATAGTTCCTTATCAGAATTACCTGCCATCCCTCAAGTCTAAGCCTTGAGGTGAATAAAATCGAATTTAGTTTTTTTGTAGAATGGATCGAACCTGATCATCCTCAGGGGAATTCCCCGCCAAACTCACCCCCATTCCCAGGAAAAGTGACCAAATATCCGAATTATCCCATTCCAAAGCACTTAGGAAATTGACCCCGAAACCTGACTGAGGTTGCAATCGGACTTCCGCCCCCGCCTGATAGGGGAGCTGAAGACCGAAACCGTTGGAAAATGTTTTGGTTCTCAAAGCCCCGGAAAGAATAAACTGTGCGTAGTCAGTTTTGAGGTCAATTGCCCCACGAAGATACCCCATCAACCCGGAAACCAAGGGTTGATCAACCGTATTTGAAACACCTTTCCACGCCCAGGTTAACTCTGGGGCCAGGGAAACCGTGAGATTTCTATTTCCCAGGGACAGGACTGTACCGGCTTTTAATCCCAGGGGATTGGTAAAGGGATCGGTGGTGGGGGGGATGAGTTCCTGGGCATCCCAAAACCCGGACATGGAGAAACTGGAATACCAGGCGGTTTTAATAAATTCCTGAGCCAGGAAGGTATTTTTTACCCCGGTGGTGAGGTAAAAGGAGTTGTAATAGGGATCACTCCAAATACGATTGCTGAAGGAGAAATCCCACTCCCAATGCTTATCCACCCCCACTAAAAGACCGGTATTGTTGAGTAAATGCACCAGACCGTTCCCCGACACCCCCATGATGGATTCATTCAAAGCAAAGTTGCCTGGTTCCAGGGTCTGCGCCCGGGGAGAGTAGAGAGCCCCGGATCCGCTGGACCAAAACTCCCCCCCGTCCGTGGTATTTTGTTGATAATCCAGAACAAAACCTTGAGTTAAAACCTGGGAATCTCCCACCAGAAGGAGGGCTTTGTAGGTTCCGGGTTTCAGGTTTTGTAGGATTTCCTCCTTGGGTGACCATGAAGTAAATTGATTTTTACGGGTGAAGAAACCTAAATTCAAAGTCGTGAGCAGGCTCCCCTCTGGATTATAGATTTCTAAGGTTCCTGAACCTTCTGTGGTCACGGTAAATTCAAACCCCACACTGCGGGGAGCCGTCCTATGGGGCAAGGCCAAAGTCAAAGAGAGAGGTCTGAGGGTAGCCGGTACCCATTGGGGCTCCAGATTGGTTGGTTCCCCTTCCGAGATGGTAAAATTCTGTTGTAGGTCTTCATAACCGAACTTTTTGCTTGTGAGAATATGGGAGCCGATCACCGTGGGATTCTTTCCCACGAAGACTTGCCCATTCCGATCCACGGACATTTCCGCCCCTAGGTAGGCCTCCGATAACACCAGAGTTCCTAAAATGGGGTCCAAAGAATAGGAATAATTTTTAAAGTCGTAACCACCGTAATTCAGGTTAAAACTTTGAGTCTGGTGCCCCTGTTTCCGTAGTTCAACCAGAACATTGAAACGAGGTGGGTCTTGGCGTTCATAAGGTGTGACCCCCATGAGGACACCATCAAAATAAATTTCCGCACTGGAAGGATAGGTTTCAATGCGAAACCCTCTTTTTACGACAATTTCCGTTTCCCGATATCTTTGGAGATTTTCTGTCCAGGAGGGGTCCCGATGTTCCCAGGTTGGTGGCGGATTACGAGGTTCTTCCTGGGGAGGCGGTTTAGGAGTGGATTCCTCGGTCTTTCTCTCTTGCCTATCCCTCTCCGCTGTCCGTTCCACAGACTTCCCGCTGGAGGTCGCACAGGACACTGAAAGGATTAGTAACAAAACGGATGAAAAAACAAGCCCACTTTTTTTTGCTTTCATAGAATGAACGTACCACAAAATTATGAAAACATCCAAAAGCCCCGGAGTTCAATCCCGGCGGTTTTTCAAGCCAAACCATGCCAGGGGCACAATTAAAAGGGCTAAGGCTCCCATGGTTCCAAAGATCGCCCCGGTTCCTGCAAAATCCCCCAACACTCCCAGACTGAGTCCCCAAACAAAATTCCCTAATGTATTCGTAGACGCAAAAAGCCCATTGAGGGCCAACTTTTCGTGGTCTCCCCCAGAATTGACAAAAAGGGTGGATAGGAGGGGGAATAAGAGGGAATGCCCCAGGCCGTAGAGTAGCCCCATGGGTATGAGAAGCCACACATTATGGAGAATGACCCCGCCCCAGAGGGAAAGGCCGATGGCCGTAAAACAAAACACGACCACCAGATGCCGTGGCCATTGATCCAAAAATTTTGAAAAGAAAAGACGTCCGGTGACCGCGACGACGGTGAAGGAGGTGAAGAACACCGAGACTTGGACCAGTCCGAGTCTATCATAGGTCAAGGAAGCCAGAAAGGTAGCAAAGATGGTGAATCCCCCCCCGAAAACCAGGGTTAAGAGGAGCAATATTCGCAATTCAGGCCTTTTTAAGAGTCCCATGAATGCCCCTTTTACGGGAAGTTCAGTAGGTTTGTGAAACTTGTAGAGAGCAGCCAAAACCATGGCCCAGAGGAGAAATCCAAAACTCGCTAAAAAGAGCCAGGGAGCTCCCGGACCTTTGAGAATTCCTTCTCCAACCAGGGACGCCACAGGATTGGAGAGCAACCCTGAGATGCCGAAAATGGCTGCACCCGAGGCTCGTTTATCCCTGGGAAGAAGCTCAAAAGCCTCTGCCCCATGAATCGTAAAGGCTAAACAGAAAATCAAAGTTCCCGTGATACGAAAGACCACCAGGAGGACCAAGTCCTTGGAAAAAATAAACATTAATAAGAGAGAAACCAGAACCAAAATGTACCCTATCATCACCAAACGCTTACGCCCCCAAAGGTCGGTAAATCGGGCCAAGGGAGCAACCAAAAGGACTAAAGCTAGGGAATTGATGTTCATAAACAAGCCCACATAGGTCTTGGAAGCCCCTAGAAACTCCAAGTAGGGCGGAATGACATTCAAAATATTCAGCCCGGTAAAAAATAGGAAATTCATGGCGAAAAGAAGGATAAAAGGCCGGGATAAAAAAATGGCTTTCATGGGCAAACCTTAGCATTTCCCCTGGGATGAAAGTAGAGTTTCACACCTATCCAAATAGATTCTTGCCGGTGTGTCTTCCGGATTTATCTCCAACAGGGATTGAAATATATCCCGGGCTTTTTCGATTTTTCCTTTTAAGAAATTTTCCAGTGCCTCCTCAAATTGATCCTTAGTCTGAAGAATCAATTCCTGGGTGATAACCGGAAGAGCGTCGAGAATTTCAAAAACCTGAACAGGATTCTGACGGTTTTTCATTTTCACCGTATCTAAAAAACGGTAGCGGTATTGATTTGGATTCAAGGTTTCATAAAGAGCCTCTCGGCTGATAAGCAGGGGTGTTTGAAAAAACTTGGTCTGGGACTCCAAGTGGGCGGCGATATTTACCGCATCGGATACCACCGTTCCATCCATGCGGTGCTTGCTTCCGATGGTTCCCAGAATAAGCTCTCCAAAATTAATTCCGATTCCTATTTTCATGGGACGAAGCGCTCGTCCAATTCGCCCCTCATTGAACGGCCCGAGCACCTTGAACAGTTCCAAGGCAGCCTCGATGGCATCTTCCACCGCATGGGGGAATAGAACCAAGAGCCCATCACCCATAAATTTGTCTATTATTCCTCGATGTCTGATAATCACCGGAGCGGCGACCTCCAGCCAATCATTCAAAAAGGCCATAACCTCCCGAGGCTTTAAGGTTTCCGAGATCCCGGTGAAATCTCGAATATCCGCTACCAAAATAGTCCCGGACTTCTGAACCCCTTCCCCCAGCTCCACATTTTGTATGCTGTCTTTATTTAAAAGGCTAAGGAATTCCTTGGGAACAAACCGGGCGTAGCTATCCCGCTGACCTATGGCCTGGGCTTCTTTTTCTTCCACCGCATCCAGTAGCTGTTTCTGAATGGTGAGACTAAGCACCGCCACCGCGCCGATGAGAATTATAACAATCAAACAAATCACCAGGGTCAAAATCATTACAGAGTCCATGGGAATGATTCCAGGAAGTAAAAACCTCACCACAAAAACCAAAATCACCCCCGTCACCACTGCCAGGGTAAACAGAATAATATGCCGGCGCTTTTGTAAAAAGGTACCGGAAAGGGAGAGTACAATGGAAGTCAAAAAAGCATACCTGTAGAGTTCAAAGGGATGATTATAAGGGTCCAAAAATGGTATGGCGGTGATCACCACGAGAAAACTACCGAGAAATCCAATTTGGGCAAAATCCAGCCGTCCTCTCCTCAGGAAAAAAAAGGATACAAAAAAGCCCAGGATGACCCCAATTCCCGGGGCCTGGGATGGCCAGGGATGCTGAAAAATCAACTCAGCAGCAAAAACAAGGGCTCCCATGAGGGTCACGATGAGGAGGATCCCCCAGAGGGCTGAGGCTTTTTTTCTGCTTTCCAAGGATTGATTTTGGAAGGGCTCCAGGATTTTATCGTTGAATTCTTTAATATTCATCATTTTTAACCTTTTGAGAACTCTGTTTGTATCGGCAGAAAACTCGCTTAATCAGTCCTTGACGTGGGGGCAATCCTATACAAAACTGTATACAATGTCTCAAATTCCTACAAAAACCTTATTTATCTTAATTTTCTCTTTAATTATGACATTTTTCTTCGTTTCCTGCATGAGACCCAGTGGAGCTCAGGATATTTCGGCGGGTTGGAACCTGGTTGCTTCCTCGGGAGAGAACATCCCTATCGACTTTCCCCAATTGACCGCCATACCCGAGGACGGTTTTTATCTTCTCCAAAAAGAGGTAGTTCCAAATAAATCCTTAGTCACTGCCCTCGAGACTTGGCTCTATTTTGGTAATTTAGATTTCCCCTTGGAAGCTTGGGTGAATGATGAAAATATTTACCGCCGGGGATCCTTCCCCCCCAAAGATATCTATGTTCAATCCTCCTTTCCCGCAATCTTTCAAGTCCCGAGAGCCCTTTGGAAAACCGACGGAACACCCAATAAGATCATCCTGAAGGTTTATATCCGAGGGGAAAGTATGCGCCTCCCCTCCCAAGCCCTACTCGGGGATAAAGAATTGGCAGATTTCCAAAGCTGGGTCAAATTTTTAAACGCAGACTTCTTTCTCATGTTTTTTGCTATGAATTTGCTGGGAGGAGCGTACTTTCTCTCCGTATGGATTGGTCGAAGGGAGGATTTTTCCCGACTTTGGTTTTCCCTTTCCACCCTTTTTATGGCCCTATACTTTTTAGAGCTGGGATGTCCCTATAGTCTCTTCGACGGTCCGGCTTATCGCGCCCTTATGAAGGCTTGTTTAGGCTTGTCAGTGGGCTTCATCGCTTTATTTTTTGTAGAATTTTTTAACATCCATAACAAAAGGTGGCTAAAAACCTCCATAATTGCGGTTTTTCTGACCATGGCTTTCTATGTATCCCTCTCACCCGATGGACCGACCACTCTATCCCGGTTCAACCTATCCCTTTTACCTGTGGAGATATCCATACTTTTTTTTATCTATTTACTCATCAGGGCTTTAGTGGCAAAAAATCCCGAAGCCCTGACCCTCTTTATCGGTATTGTCATTTCCGTCGGATTTGGTACCCATGATGTGATATTCCAGCTTATGGGCCAAATGCCCGTGCTGTGGCTTCAGGGATTTGGCTTTTTTGCCCTTCAATGTTCCATGTTTTTATCCTTATCCTTACAATCCACGAGGCTTTACAGAACCCTGGAAGCCTATTCAAAAGAGCTCTTAGTTCAAAAAACAGAGCTGGCTAACACAAACCAAGCTTTCGCTCGATTTGTACCTAAGGAATTTTTGGCCTTTCTCGGAAAGAAATCCATTTCCGATGTGGCCTTAGGCGACCAAGTTCAGCAGCACATGTCCATCCTCTTCACGGATATCCGGGACTTCACATCCTTGAGTGAAACCCTCAGTCCTCATGAGAATTTCAATTTGATCAATTCTTACCTGAGCCGTATGGCCCCGGTCATCCGGGAACATAAAGGTATCATCGACAAGTACATTGGCGATGCCATTATGGCCCTTTACCCCGAGGGGGCTGAGGGGGCCATCCGTTGTGCCCTGGCCATGAGAAATACCCTTGTGGACTATAACACCGGCCGGAGCCGCGCTGGGTATACACCCTTGGAAATGGGTATTGGAATCCATTCCGGGTCCCTCATGTTAGGCACCATCGGGGATGAGCACAGGATGGAAAGTACGGTCATTTCCGATGCGGTAAACACCGCTAGCCGCCTGGAAGGTCTAACTAAAGTTTTTGGAGTCCCCATCATCATCAGTGAAACCATAATTAAAGAAGTGGCTCATATACCTGGAGAATTTAATTACCGGTTCCTGGGTCAATTACCCCTCAGGGGAAGAACCCAGGGGCTGGGTCTCTACGAACTCATCCATTCAGGAGATAGTCTTTCCGAAGAAAAAATGACCTTTAAGGATGAGTTTGAACATTGTGTCCGAGATTGGGAAAGGGATGGGAGCAAAGCCATTCCTGGATTTCGTCATTATCAAGATAGATTCCCCCGGGATCCCACTCTTCATTTCTTCCTAGGAGAGAAAATTTCTAAGTAATGTCACGAAGAACCCTTATAGCAATGTCTATAACGCCGATTTAAAAAAACGGAGGAAAAATCATGAAAACAACCCAGGACAGTCATTTCGATGCAGTGGTGACCATTGATATACAAAAGATTATTTTCCTGGAGGAGCGTTTCCTCTTTGGAGAGCCCGTAAGGCTCTTAAAAATATCCGTGGGCTCCTAAATCAAGCCAGAAATTCCGGGATCCCGGTTCTGCACATTCAGCATCTGGGACTATCCCCAAACGCTAAGTTTCTCAGGGAAGGAAGTCCGGGGGTGGCTTTTCATCCCGGGCTAGGGATCCCGGACGATGGATCTGAATCCATTGTCATCAAGCATTTTCCCGATTCGTTTTTGGGGACAGACCTCCATACAAAGCTACAATCCCTGGGGTCAAAACGAATTCTCTGGATGGGTATGATCACCTGGATGTGCGTGGATACCACTGTACGCACAGCGAA
>CAZUXL010000001.1:0-11716 GCA_964624355.1 uncultured Spirochaetales bacterium | reverse complement strand
AGCTCTGGGATATCATCATGCACGGGTAATGAAGACTTCTTTGGTCCAAAAAGAACTTCAGTGATTCATTTTGGATGGGGAGGTTCTCGAAAAACACTGATTTTCCCAGCTCTCTCCAAGATTGCCAAATGAACTTGGCTTTGATTCTCAATCCCCTGTTCCCTGAGGGCTGCCCAAAGTTCATCCTGGGTAAATTTTGACTTAATGAAATTTGTTATATTTAACTGACCCTGATAAATGAGAATCATGGGTTCCCCCTGAAGGACCTTTCCAAAGGAAGGGAACTTTTGGGAAAGATACCGGAGCAAAATATTTATGAGAAAAAGAGTAGATGCGGCCACCAACCCGCCGAGGAGGGTGGCATCGGGTCCCACCATGGCGTTCTGAACCGCGTTACTAATTAGAAGGACAAAGACCAAATCCACCACCGAAAGCTGGGACAACTCCCCCTTCCCCATAAGCCGGAACGCAAGAAGAAGAAAGAGGTAAACCGTGGCCGAACTTCCGGCTATCATGAACCAAGGAAGAAGTGTCTCTAACATAACTTATTATAGCACTTGTTCAGTGGAAACTACCCAGACTTAGTTCTTTTTACCCCAGCTGTCTTTGAGCGCTACTGTGCGGTTAAACACAGGTTTTCCAGGTTTTGAATCCTTCAGATCCGCCACAAAATAGGCTTGGCGCATAAACTGGAAAACATCCCCCCCCTGAGCGTCAGCCAAACAGGGTTCACCCATGATGGTCTTCACCACATTGGAATCGGGGTTGATGTAGTTTCTCCAGTCCTCCCCTTCTGGAAGATCCGCCAAACTTTCCACGGTAAAAAGCTTATCGTAGAGCCTGGCTTCCAGGGGGACCGCATGGGCAGCGCTGACCCAGTGAATGGTGCCCTTCACTTTTCGACCATCAGGGGTTTCCCCCCCCCAACTTTCCGGATCGTAGGTGCATAAGATTTCTTTGATAGAACCGTCGGGATTTTTAACGACTTCGGAAGCCCGGATAAAGTACCCACCTTTAAGGCGCACTTCATTTTCCATGGTCAGTCGGAAATAGCCCTTGGGGGGAGTTTCGCTAAAGTCATCAACTTCAATGAAGATTTCCCGGGTGAAGGGCACTTTTCGTTTTCCGGTTTCCGGAGCTTCAGGATTATTATCCACCTCTGCCCATTCTATTTTATCTTCAGGGTAATTGGTGATGACCAGTTTGATGGGGTCCATGACCGCCATGACCCGGCGGACAGTTTTGTTGAGTTCTTCCCTAATGTAGAATTCCAACATCAAGAGATCCACCCGGCCATCGGTCTTGGTGTATCCCGTGGCTTCCGCAAACCGACGAAGGCTGGAGGGGGTATAACCCCGGCGTCGAAGGCCCCGCAGTGTGGGCATCCGGGGATCGTCCCAACCGGAGACTTTACCAGCCTTCACCATTTCCAAAAGATTGCGTTTAGAAAGCATGGTGTATGAAATGGCCAGTTTATTGAACTCGATCTGCCGAGGATGATAGGCTGCGGGAAATTGATCCAAGAACCAATCATACAGGGGCCGGTGGTTTTCAAACTCCAGGGAACAAAGGGAGTGCGTAATTTTTTCTATGCTGTCTTCCCAACCATGGGCAAAATCGTACATGGGATAAATATTCCATTTTGATCCGGTGCGATGGTGTTCGGATTTTTTAATCCGGTAGAGAACCGGGTCCCGGAGGTAAACGTTGGGGCTGGACATATCAATCTTAGCCCGTAGGACACAAGAACCCTCCGGAAGATCCCCACGGGTCATTTTTTCAAAAAGATCGAGATTTTCTGAGAGAGGTCTGTCCCTGTATGGACTGGGAACTCCTGGACTCGTGGGAGCACCCCGCATTTTATTCATCTCTTCAAAGGAACATTCATCCACAAAGGCTTTGCCAGCTTTAATTAATCCCTGGGCGTATTCATGCATGGCATCAAAGTAGTCCGAGGCGAAAAGCACATCGAATTGGTCGTGGCCCACCAACCACTTCACATCCTCCACGATCCCCTGAACGTATTCATCCTCTTCTTTGGAAGGATTGGTGTCATCAAAACGAAGGTTGCACTTCCCCCCGTACCGGGCGGCAATCCCAAAATTCAGGGTGATGGATTTGGCATGGCCGATATGAAGGTACCCGTTGGGTTCAGGAGGAAACCTGGTGACAATATCTTTGTGCTTTCCGCTGGCCAAATCCTGATCGATAATGTCGGTGATAAAGTTGTCCGTGGTCAGTTTCCAGGTCTGGGTTTCACTGAGTTTGCTCATGGGTCCTCCAAAAAATTACTTTATTGTAGCCATTTAACCCCAGTTGGACAAGGATGGGAATTCCTGAAATGGGAGGAATACTCCGATAAATGAGTATGATGAAATTCCGCCCCATTCTCTTAATTTTACTTCTACAATTTTTTGCAACCCCTGTTTTTTCAGAAATCATCCATTCCCCAGGGCAAGATTTCTACTTGGATCCTCCGGAAGGGTGGAGTTTTATAGATACGCCCACCCCCGAATACCTGGCGATGACAGATCAAGCCCACGAGGCGGTGTTTCAGGTGTTGATCAGAGATCCCGTGGACCCAGATATTTCCATCGCCGGAAAAACCATGATGACAAAACTTAAAGCCACGGGAGAATTCAGTGTTTTTGACTACTTTGGGCGGGAATCTTGGCTCGGTTCCCTGGAGTTTGTCACCGGTCCCGGACCTGTCACCGGTTGGGGCTTAATTATCCCTTGGAAGGGGAAACATCTCACAGCCTTAGCCTTTGCCCCCAGGGATCTCTATGGGAAATACTCCGATGCCCTCAATTCTGCTTTAAATTCCCTGGCATTGGGGGAGGACGGACGCAGAGAACCTGGCCCTTTGAGCCGAATTTATCAATTATCCACCGCTTCCACTCCGGCAGCTTCTTTCGGAGTCAGTATAATGGATGTAAACCATGATTTGGCTTATCCCGGACAACTGGATGCGGCCACAGAAGTGGTCATACTCCGGGAAAGCAGACTTCTCATGCCTTATGCGACATCAGCCCTGGTGACCGAGGCCTGGCCCCGATTTTACCGGCAGATTTTTCGCGACACCTACCTTTCCCTCAAACCCTTGGCGGATATCTGGGAAAATTCTGTCAGGGACGGTCTTTTAAAACCCGATGAAATTCCTCAAAAAATCCTCACCTGGCTTCAAGGATTCGAATACGCCCGAAAAGGAGGAATTTCAGACCTCTCCTCCCCCTGGGAAACTTTAAAATCCGGGGAGGGGGACTGTGACAGCCGGGCGCTGATTTATGCGACCCTGCTCCAACATTTTGGATACCCGGCCATACTCATGGTGAGCCAAATCTATGGTCATGGAATGGCCGCTGTGGACTTCCCCGGTCCGGGAGCCCGGTTCACCTTTAAAGAAAAAAAATGGCTGATCGCCGAACTCACCGCCAAAGTAAGCCTGGGACAAATTCCCCAGGACATGGCGGATCCCAGTAAGTGGTTAGGGGTGGATCCCCTCCCGAAGCCGTGAATGCTGAATATATCAAAAATTACTTGTATTAGCTCTCTAATGGTCTTAATCTAAAATTATGAAATTTAGAATCTCCCTTCAAATTAAAATACTTGTTCCCGTACTGCTCTCCACTATCCTTTTGCTGGGAATCGCAGGGATTTTTTTATACCAAACTTCCCGAGTTCTCATCCAAGATCTGGTGAATAGTGACCTTCAAAATCTCGCCTCGGGACAAGCGAGTGAAGTGAAAGCCCAGTTCAACACCATGTTTGGAACGGTCAGCGCCTTGACCTCGGCTTTTTCCAGCTTCGAAGAACTCACCCCTCGGGACCGAAGAAAAGTATTTGATATATTAATGAGTCGGACTCTCAAAGATAACCCTAGCCTTTACGCCGTTTGGACCACCTGGGAAATAAATGCTTTGGATGGAAACGACCAAAGTAACAAGGATCTCCCCGGAAGTAATGAGATTGGTCGATTCGTTTCCACTTGGTATCGGGAAAAGGACTCCCAAACCCACGCCGGTGTGCCTGAAACTGAACTGGAAACCGCAGATTATTATCTCTTGGTGAAAGAGGGTAAAAAACCAATTATCATGGAACCCTATTTTTATTCCTATACCGGGGGAACCGACGACGAGGTTTTTGAGACCAGTTACGTGGAACCGATTTTTAATAAGAATGGGGACTATGTGGCGGAAGTCGGGGTGGATCTTGTTCTTTCCCTCTTCCAAAATCTGCTCAAGGAAGTCAAACCCTATGGACAAGGCTATGCGGTTCTCCTGAGTAATTCGGGAATGGCTATTTATCACCCGGACACAGAATTGATCGGGAAAGATTATCTGATGAATCACCCCGGGAGTAAAGAAAAAATTGTCCAGGGGGAGAGCTTTCGCTATACCGCCGGATCCACTTTAAATCCCACCCAGGAATTTTTCATTCCCATTCAAATCGGTCAAACGGCCACCCCCTGGTATCTAGGCCTGGTGATCCCCCAAAACTTGGTGGATTCCAAGGTACAGGATCTCTTTAATCTTTTCCTCCTGAGTGGAATTATCCTTGTGGGGATATTGATCATACTGTTAACCATCATCACCAGGGTTATGACCCAACCGGTGAACAAACTTTCCCGGCAGTTTCAGGATCTAGTCACAGGCCAAGGTGATCTCACAAAAAAAGTGATTCTGAAATCTCGGGATGAATTGGGGGTTCTGGCGGATCATTTCAATAATTTTTTGGAATTTCTCCACGAGATAATCCTCCAGATTAAGGACACCACCCACGCCAATACGAAAACCAGCGATTCTTTAAGTCTGGCATCTCAGAATTCCGTCAGTGCTTTGGAAGAAATTAAGCGGAATTTAAGCAGCTCCCATATCAATTCCATAAAATTGGACGATGAACTTTTACGCTCTGGAAACCGCCTCACCGAGGTGGATAACTTTCTCCAGGACCTCCGGGAAAGACTCAGTTCACAGGCCCAGTCCCTCACCAGAGCGGGAGAGTCCCTCAATCAAATAACCCAATCGGTCATTTCCACGGCGGAAGAAATCCGCCGCCGGGCACAGGATTTTAAAAGTTTGAAAAATGCCGCCTCGGATGGGGAAAGGGAGATGGAGCAGACCATTGAACAGATCTCCAAAGTCAGTCAGGCGGCGGAGGTGATTCGGGATCTGTTACGAATTATTGATAATATTTCCTCCCAAACCAACCTGCTAGCCATGAATGCGGCCATTGAAGCAGCCCATGCGGGGAACTCGGGACGGGGATTTGCCGTGGTTGCTGGGGAAATTAGAAAACTTGCGGAAGAAACCGCTAAAAATAGTAAAAACATTGGAACATCCCTCTCGGAGGCCTTGGAACTCATCAGCGAAGCCAAACAAAGCTCCGCCAAAACCGGGTCAAGTTTCCAACTCATCAAAATAGGTATCGATGATGCCTCCCAGGGTTTAGATCTCATCGGGGGACGGATGGAAGGTTTGAGAAATGAAACACAGGATATTGATCTCTTGCTGCAAGGAGTTCGGACCACCTCCCATCAGGTTACAAAAGCTGGGGAAGAGGCTGTCACTCAAGTGGGATCCGTATCCGGCGGTTTAAAACTCTTGGGAGGCCTTTCCGGGGAAACCCGAGGGGGAATGGAAGAAATCAATTTAGGAGTGGATGAGATCCATCTTCAATTGCGTAAAATTTCCGATCAGAGCCAACACAACGCTGAACAAGTGAACTTTGTAAGCAATTTGGCGGCCAGATTTCAAACCAAAAAAGGCCACAAGTGATCCACTTTTTCTCATTTTCCCTGTACAAAGCCCCAAATGGATGCTAATATTCTAGCATTAGGGGAATAATATGGAAATCTTGAGTAAACGGGAACGGCAAATAATGGATATCCTCTTTCAAAGAGGCTCTGCCACGGCTGCAGAAGTGTTAGGAGCATTACCTGATCCACCAAGTTACTCCGCCGTCCGGTCCCTTTTGAGTATTTTGGAAAAAAAATCCGTGGTTAAACATCACCGGGAAGGACTACGATACGTATTCACTCCCTTGGAGGAAAAGTCCACGGCCCGGGTTAACGCCTTACAAAAACTAATGCATACCTTTTTCCAAAATTCCGTGGAGGAGGCCGTGAGTGCCATGCTGGATTTGGATGATGCGGCATTGGAAGATCAGGATTACGATAGACTTATGGATATGATTCGCAAAGCCAAGGCTGAAAAAACAGCAGGCTAGAGGTGGACTATCTCCTGTCTGATATTAACTTCAGAGCTGCTGCTTTAGCGGGGATTCTCACCGATGCCACCTTTAAAGGGGTTCTTCTGATTCTGGGGGCTTATTTTCTCCATAAGTCCACCAGAAGGTCCCTTTTCAGGGGATCCCGGTTTTGGTTTTTCGTCCTCCTCCTACTCTTTATTCTGGGAGCCTTAAGTTACTATCAGCCCTTTTATTCCGGTGAGACGGTATACCCTTGGCTGGCATTTCATACCCCTGAACCGGATTTTAGTTTTTCAGCCCTTCCCTTGAGGGAGGGTTTAAGCCCCTGGTTTTGGTTTGGAGCCATCTGGCTCCTTGGGGTGATGGCTCATTACATACGACTTACTTTTGGACTGCGGCACCTTCACAGCCTCACGCAAGGGGGAAAGGACATTTCCCCCGAACTCCAAGTTCTAGTTTCCGAGGCAAGAGTCTCGGCAAAATACACCGGTCCCTGCCGTATCCAAATTCACTCCGACTGTGCAGGACCTCTCACCTTCATTCACAGGACTCCTTGGATACTTCTCCCCGAAGGTTCTGAAAAATGGGATCAAGGAGCCTTAAAAGCGGCCCTGATCCATGAATTTATCCACGTCCGGCGCAAGGATTTTTACTGGTCTTTAATCGGCCGGGTTCTCAGCGGACTTTTTTGGTTTCTACCGCCGGTCTGGTTTATCATGCGGCAATTTCGACTCTCCCAGGAGCTGGAGTGCGACCGGGCTGTGGTCATGGACGGCGGTTTAGAAGCCACGGACTACGCCACGGTCCTCATGACCTTGAGCCGTACAGGTTCCGGGGCACCTGTGTTAGCGACGGCTCTGGGAACCAGCAGTTTGGAAGTTCGAATCACCAATCTCCTGTTTCCCGGGAAAAAAGAAGGTAAAATCATCACTTTAGGAATCATTTTCCTAGGATTTCTCGGGGTATTTTTTTTCCTGGCCGCCAGTCCGCCCTTAGCCGGTGCAGAACCTAACTTTTTTAAATTGATGCAGATAGCCCAAGATCTCCAGACCTATGATGATTTAGACGCAAATCCCCGGCTCCAAGGCCTTCCCCTTGCCTGGCCAGTGGAAGCAGGGCTGGGTTATTTGGAAAACTGTCGGTTCGAAGCCCAGGTGGGTGCTCTGAGTTACCCAATAATGCAGGAAGGGGTAAAAATATATGGGGATTTCACCAGCCGGGTTCTCTCTGCGGGAAGGGGCAAGGTTATCCGGGTCCTGGGAAATCCCCGGGGATTTACAGTTTCTATTCAACACGACCACGATGTCATTGCTACCTACTCGGACTTGGGACGATTGGGAAGCATCTACGTGGGGAAACTAGTTGATGCGGGTACCGTGATGGGTTTTATGGGCTATTATCCCCAAAAGCGTTTTGGATTCGCCATGAGTATACAAAAAGCCGGGAGAAATATCGATCCTTCAGCCTTTATCAACTGCGGATATGAAAGAATAATCTCCCCGCTCTATAGTCCATAAAACCTTTATCGGCCCATGGAGGCCAAAAGAGTTTTAGCTCCTGCTAAATCATCGACCTGGGACTTCTTTTTGACACCTATGGCTTCTAAAAGCTCAATGGTTTTCTTGACTAACTCGTATGCTTCCTGACGGTCGGATTGATTGCTGAGCACTACTTGCGACTCAAAATAAGCACCCTTTTCAAAAGCGCTGGATACTTTAAGGAATTCAGCTTTCATTCCAGCCTGTTCAGACCGCCTTTTCCCCGCTTCCCAGTTTCGAGCCCAAAGGTGCTTCGCCAATTCCAAGGAATAATCATACACCGGTTCCTCTTTCATCAGGGTCAAAGATTTTCGGGCAAAGGAAACAGACCACGCTATATTTCCAAAGGAAACCGGCCAGCCGGGAAGCGCCTGGTACATGATACCTAAAACATAGTAGGCATCACCCATTTCAGGATCCAATTTTAAGACCTTTTCCAGATCAGCCTTCATATCTCCGGCTTTGAAAAGACTATCCAACACGCCCTTGGTCTGACCCCAGCGCCCCATGTTGGAACTTTTCCAGTACCAGGCCTGGGCTGAATTGGGATTTAGTTTCAGGGCTTCCTGGGCGTAGGCTTCACCTTTTTCATAATGGGCCAAAAGAACTGATTGGGTGGCTCCTGATTTTTTCAGGGCTGTACCGAGTTTTATCGATGTCCGAGACATCTCTGTCAGTACTGCTGCCCGGTAATCCCCTGTGGCTGCGGGTAAAGCCTTTTCCAAAGTCGTAAAGGCTTCCTGGTATTTTTCTTCGCTAAAAAGCTCGTTCACCTGGGAGATCACTGGCCAATCCCCTGCAAAGGCACTCAGGGAACTAACCAATAACATCAACGGAAATAAGATCTTCATTATTAACTCCTGGGTGTATTTTATACCGATGAGGGAAATATCGCCAAGGAGAAATTACTTAAAGTATTTGAGAACCTGGGCGTGGAGGTGTGACCCCGCTGCGAGACAACTATCCCCCGCACCAGGCCTCCCCTGCAAGTCCGTGATCACTCCCCCCGCTTCCTGAACAATGGGCACCAAGGGGGCCACATCCCAGAGATTCATCCGAGGATCCACCATCACATCCGCCCGGCCCGTCACCAGAAGAACGTAACCGTAGGCATCGGCCCAGGTTCTCACCGGACCGGTATCCTTTAATAGGCGATCGGTCTGGGGATAGAGCCGAAGCAGATGCCCGGGATCGGTCACTTGGAGCCATGCTTTGCTCAGATCCTGGGCTGGACGAAGGCGGGTTAAATTCCCATTGAACCAACACCCGCCCCCTTCCCAAGCCCATACGGTTTCCCCCAATCCTGGATTATGAACTACCCCAATTATGGGTTTCTCCTGAAATCTGAGGCAGAGTAGGACTGTGTACAAGGGAATATTACTAATGAAGGATTTGGTCCCGTCGATGGGATCGATGGTCCAGGACCAGGGACTTGGGTGTGCGGCCTCGGTATTTCCAAATTCCTCCCCCACCAGGGAGTGATCGGGAAATTTAGCTAGAATTTCTTTTCTTAAAAATAGCTCGGTTTGCTTGTCAGCCACAGTGACGGGACTCTCATCGAACTTGGACTCCACAGCTACACCACTGCGGAAATATTCCAGGGTAATCTCTCCCGCCCTGGTCGCCAGATCCACCGCCCAAAGGGTGATTTCTTTTAAATCTAAGTCATACATTGGATAATTCTCCCCTTCCTCAGTACGATGGTATGGTCTAAAATGTCAAGCAAGGGGATTCCATGGCTAAAAAAACAAAAGCTTTTATTTGCAGTGCCTGCGCTCATCAGGAGTCCCGGTGGCTGGGACGATGTCCCGCCTGTGGAGCCTGGAACACCTTTTCTGAAGAAGCCATTGGCCCGGAAACCAAGTCCCCCTTCGGGCGAACCTCTTCTGGATCGGAACCACGAAAAAATCATAGTATTCCCCTGGATTCCGTCCAACCCCAGGAAGATTTCCGACTGGACACGGGAATCTCCGAAGTAAATCAGGTTTTAGGGGGTGGACTTCCCCGGGGAGCGGGAATCCTCATTGGTGGGGAACCGGGAATTGGAAAATCCACCCTTCTCCTCCAAGTGGCCGCCGCTCTGAAAACCCCCGGTAGGATTCTCTACATCTCCGGTGAGGAAAGTGCCGCCCAGATCAAACAAAGGGCTGACCGCTTGGGACTGAAAAAAGCCGGTTTGGAAATTCTGGTGGAGACCAATGTCACCCTCATTCTCAGTGTCATGGAAAAAATAAAGCCCGTGGTGGTCATCGTGGACTCCATCCAAACCCTCTACTCGGCGGATGCGGGGGATATACCTGGGACGGTAAACCAACTCAAGTACTCCACCTATGAAATCCTTTCCTGGTGCAAGGAACGGGATACGGCCCTTTTTCTTATTGGCCACATGACCAAAGGCGGAGCCCTCGCCGGTCCAAAGCTTATTGAACACATGGTGGACACGGTCCTGCATTTTGAACAGGGAACCGGGGACGTCCGGATACTTCGGGCGGCTAAAAATCGTTTTGGCTCTGTGGATGAAATCGGCCTATTTTCCATGGAAGAGGAGGGTTTAAAACAGGTGCTGAATCCTTCAGCCCTCTTTCTTGTTCAACGGGAAGGCGAACTCCCCGCTGGCATCGCAGTAGCCACAATTTTTGAAGGAACCAGGGCACTCCTGGTGGAAATTCAGGCTCTCACGGTTCCTGCCAAGGGGGGAATGAGCCGAATTTTCTCTGACCGGATTGATTCCGCGCGGGTGAGCCGCGTGGCCGCAGTTTTGGAAAAACATTTGGGGTTACGATTTTCAGACCAAGATGTATATGTAAATGTGGCAGGAGGTCTTCGTATTCAAGATGTGGGTGTGGACTTAGCCCTGGCTCTGGCCCTCTATTCTGCCCGGACCGGCACAAGCCTACCCCCGGGTTTAGCCTTGGCAGGGGAACTCTCCCTGGCTGGTGAAATCCGCCCCGTTCCCCACATCCGCAGGCGAATAAAAGCCGCTGCAGACCTCGGATTCGCCAGTTTTCTCTCTCACCTTATAAGAAAGGACGAGGGAGCCCTCCCCAGTGGAATTAAAGTACACGCCTTCGGTAATCTGGGAAATGCTGTAAAAAAAATTATGGATGATTATAATCCAAAGTAAAAAACTTGTAATATGAAGACCGATGATCAAAAATTAAGCTGAATTTCTATTACACATCGTCGTCAGTGCGGGGTTCGAAATGAAAGGTTTGGAAGCATTTTCGCTAATTATACTCTTCCTCCTCTCGACAATAGGTTTGAACGCACAAACTGTAAAGTTTGTTACCGGAGAATGGGCACCTTTTACAAGTAAAGATATTTCCGGTCAGGGTTTCGTGACAGAAATAGTCCTTGCCGCAGCTCAAGAAGCCGGTATCAGGGTTGAACTATTTTTTGCACCTTGGGCTCGCTGCGAGCTTATGGTTAAATCAGGGGAAGCTTTTGCTTCCTTTCCCTATGTAAAAACCGAAAAACGCCAGAAGAGTTTTAATTTTTCCGATACCATAACTATTTCTTATGCAAAAGTTTTTTACTATGCAGGTTTTGCAAAGGAAATATCCTGGTCCACGCTCGCAGATTTTCTCCCCTATAGAATGGGGGCGGTGCGGGGTTCCAGTGATGTTGAAACCCTGGTCAATGCAGGGATAAAACCGATAATTGCCACGGACTCCAATGCAGCTTTTGGGATGCTCAAACTAGGAAGAATGGATTATTACCCAGAAAATGAGTTAGTTGCCAGGATGTCCATAAAAAATCTCTTTCCAGGAGATGTGGACAAATTCCTGACCCTTACACGACCTTACAGCTCCAATTCCCTCATGCTCCTGGTTTCGCGAACCTACCCCAAGTCCCAGGAACTCCTCCTCAAGTTTAATTCAGGTTTGGCCACAATCCGGAAAACTGGTGTCTTTCAAGCAATTCAAAAAAAATACGGCCTCTAAAATAATCCCCACACGAAAACAAAC